>NZ_JBSFIH010000061.1:0-51341 GCF_053597455.1 Streptomyces sp. NPDC001393 | reverse complement strand
GCCGTGTGCGGGAGAACCGCATGCACGGTTCGAAGCGGCGGGGGCTGGAAACGGAGCGGACGTACTCCGTCACCGCGCCAGCCCCCGACCCTACAGGTCTGGCCCCCCGTCTCCTGCGTCCGGCACACGCCCTGGGCGGTCACCACCATCGAGTCCAACTGTGCCTCGCGCGGCGACGTACTGCATGGCTGCGGAGTGTACGTAGCCGGGCCACCGGACGTCAGGTCGCTCGGGTACGCGAACGTGGGTTCCGGGGCGGCGGTCGCACAGTTCCGGGTGGAGTCCAGCGCCGCGCCGATGATCCGACGGCCGGCAGTGTGGAGCCCGTCGCTGTCCTGCCGGTCCTCGGAGTGACGGACCAGCAGCCCGAGTCCACCGACCACACACATGGTCAGTCCGAGCCCGAGCAGCCAGCCGATCAGGTATCCGGAATCGTGTCGTCGGCGCATCAGCAGGGCCGCCGTGCCGGCCGCCACGACGACGACCCCACCGGCCCCGAGCAGGGCCACGGCGGGCCCGGTCGAGATGGGTCCGACGTGCTCCCCGTTGCGCGGCATCCACTGTGCGATCAGCATCCGCACGGCCCCCCATTCTGTCGATCGTTCGTCAGTCTAACGAGTTGCCTGGGGCATCCGGCTGCACCGAACGGCAGCTGCAGCCCGGCGACCCGCGCCACTCCGAGGGCGCCCGGTTGCCCCACAGCACCCGCCAGCAGAGCGCGTCCGCGACAACGTAATCAGGGGAGTTCATGGGCGGTCGTCAGGTCTCACCGTGCCGATGCACGGCACGGTGAGACCCGGGTGAACGAACCGTCAAACGCGGCATGCCGGTGCCGCCGCGGCAGGTCATCGGCGAGCCAAGAGTGGTCCAAATGAGGGACGCGTGTTCCGAATTCCGGACGGGATAGCTGCGTTCCGGCCAGCCGTAGAGGAACCGAGCGTGGACTGCGGTTCCGATGGCGCGCACCGTGCGTGAACACCCCGAGCCGGCGACGAGGTCCGGCGTGCCGAGACGGTTGCGCCGGGGATCGCCCGTCCCGGCGCAGGCACGGCCGGAATGCGTCCTTGTTGTGGCGTGCGGGCGTCGCCATACTCGACGCGTTTGGCATGGCCACGTCGAATCCTCTGGGTCGCCGTCCCCGGGCCTGCCATCCCTCCGGCCCCGACTCGGTGAGCGAGCGGGGCAACCCCCACTGGAGGCCTCACATGTCGCAACGTCGCACAGCTCGCACCACCCGCGCGCTCACCGGAGCGAGCGCCGTGGTCCTCACCGCCGGCGCCGCCCTGCTCCCCGGCTCGGCCACGGCCGCCGCCGCTCCGGCCGCCGCCACCCCGGCCGCGGCACGTGCCGCGGTCGCCGCGAACCTGGTCGCCCGCCTGGGCGACCGTGCCGCCGGCACCTACTACGACGCCGCGGCCCGCCGGTTCGTCGTCGACATCACCGATCCGGCCGCGGCGGGCCAGGTCCGCAACGCCGGTGCCGTGCCCAGAACCGTGCGCTACTCCACGGTCCAACTCCGGTCCGTGCTCGGCACCTTGAACCGGCGGGCCCGGATCGCGGGCACCGCCTGGGCGATCGACCCCCGTCAGGACAAGGTGGTCGTGACCGTCGACCCGACGGTCACCGGAGCGAAGCGCAACCGGCTGAGCACCGTGGTCGACTCGCTCGGCGACAAGGTGGTCGTACGCAGGGCCGCCTCCGCGTTCAAGCCGCTGATCGCGGGCGGCGACGCCATCTGGGGCAGCGGTGTCCGCTGCTCCCTCGGCTTCAACGTGACGGTGAACGGCGCGCCGTACTTCCTGACCGCCGGGCACTGCGGCAACGCCTCCTCGACCTGGTCCGACTCGCAGGGCGGCGGCGAGGTCGGCCAGACCGTCGACTCGCAGTTCCCCGGCACCGACTACGCCCTGGTCCAGTACGACGACGCGAACAGCGACCACTCGAGCGCCGTCGACCTCTACGACGGCAGCAGCCAGCAGATCACCCACGCCGCCGATGCCTACGTGGGCGAATCGGTCCAGCGCAGCGGCAGCACCTCGGGTGTCCACGGCGGGACGGTCAACGGACTGGACGCGACCGTGAACTATTCGGAGGGCACGGTCTCCGGGCTCATCGACACCGATGTGTGCGCCGAACCCGGCGACAGCGGCGGCGCGCTCTTCGACGGCGACGCGGCCATCGGGCTGACCTCGGGCGGAAGCGGTGACTGCACCTCCGGCGGCGAAACCTTCTTCCAGCCGGTGCCGGCGGCGCTGAGCGCGGAGGGCGCGACGCTTCCGTAGCCGGGAGACCGTAATTTCTCCGGCCGACCGGAGTGCCTCAACCGGACCTGTCATGGGCCCGGTTGAGGTTCCTCCCACAGCCTCGTCGACGGACCGGCCAACGCCGGCCACCAGGTCATCGTGGCCCTGCCGCGTCAGGCCCGTCGAGCGGACGGTTGCCGTCGGCTAGCTCGGAGAGACCGGGAAGAGCATGCAGCTGCTGGTGGCATGGGCGAGCAGGCGGTCCTCGGAATCGAGCAGTTCCGCCTGGGCCAGGGCGGTGCGGCGGCCGTGGTTGAGGACGGTGCCGATGGCGCGGACCTTGCCGGTGTCGACCGTGATCGGCCGCAGGAACTTCACACTGAGGTCGAGCGAGGTGTAGCCCATGCCCGCCGGGAGGACAGACTGCACGGCACAGCCTGCGGCTGAGTCGAGGAGAGTGGCGTAGACCCCGCCATGGACACTGCCGATGGGGTTGTAGTGTTCCTCGCCCGGTTCCAGGGCGAAGACTGCGCTGCCGAACTCAACCTGCTCCAGTGTGAATCCGAGGGTCGCGGCGATGGGCGGGGCGGGCAGGCGTCCGCTGAGCACCCTGCGCAGGAAGTCGAGACCGCTCTCCTGGCCGACGGCGGCCGCAGAGGTGCTCGGATCCTGCCACTCGAACGTGCGTGACCTCGTCATCGGCCTCTTCCTCCTGCTGGCTTCACAAACAGAAGCTAGCCAGCCGGGGATCTGGCTGTCAATGTCGCAGCCAGCCTACGATGACCGCATGACCTGGCTGGAGACCAGTACGGACAACTGCACGGTGCAGCGCACCCTCGACCTGATCGGCGAGAAGTGGTCGCTGCTGGTGCTGCGTGACGCCATGAACGGCGTACACCGCTTCGACGACTTCCGTCGGCACGTGGGACTGTCGGAGGCGGTGCTGGCGGACCGGCTGCGCAAACTGGTGGCCGCGGACATCCTGGAGACCGCCCCCTACCGCGAGCCGGGACACCGCACGCGCCACGAGTACCGGCTCACCCGGAAGGGCTGGGATCTGTGGCCCGTGATGATCGCCCTGAAGCAGTGGGGCGATCGCTACACCGCGGACCCCGAGGGGCCACCGTTGGAGGTGCGCCACCGTGACTGCGGCGAGCAGGTGGAAGCCGTCGTCATCTGCTCGGGCGATCACGGGCAGCTCGTCCCACGACAGGCGTACACGCGCCCCGGCGCCTCCGCGCACGCGGTGACCTGAAGGGGGGTCGCCCGTTCCGGGAGGCGTCGGGGACGCCTCGCACACGGCACTTCCGGTGGCGCTCAGCGCCCTGGCCCGAGCGGGTGTCTTCCGGCGCGCCCGAGGCTGATCTGTCCCGGGCGTCCGCGGGCGGCTTCTAGCCTCGGCGACATGCTGGGGCTTCCTGCTCATGTCCGTGCCTGCCTTTTCGACCTCGACGGGGTGCTCACGCAGACCGCGAAGGTGCACGCGGCAGCGTGGAAGGAGATGTTCGACGGCTACCTCCGCGAGCGCGCGACGCGTGAGGGGACCGCGTTCGTGCCGTTCGACGCGGTCGGTGACTACGACGAGTACGTGGACGGGCGCCCCCGTGCGGACGGCGTGCGCACGTTCCTTGCGGCCCGCGGCATTCGGCTGCCCGAGGGATCGCCGGAGGACCCGCCGGGGGCCGAGACCGTGAACGGGCTGGGCAACCGGAAGAACGAGCTGGTGCTGCGGCGGATCCGCGAGGACGGCGTGGAGCCGTACGAGGGCTCGGTCCGGTTCGTGCGCGCCGTCCGGGAGGCCGGTCTGCGCTGCGCGGTGGTGTCGTCCAGCGCGAACTGCCGGGACGTCCTGGTGGCGGCCGGCATCGAGGACCTGTTCGACGAGCGGATCGACGGAGTCGTGGCACGCGAGCGCCGGCTGCGGGGCAAGCCGGCCCCGGACACCTACCTGGAGGCGGCCCGGGGCCTGGCGACGGATCCGCACGAAGCGGCTGTGTTCGAGGACGCCCTGGCCGGTGTCGAGGCGGGCCGAGCGGGCCGGTTCGGCGTCGTCGTGGGCGTCGACAGGGTGGGGCAGGCGGAGCAGCTGCGGGCGCACGGTGCGGATGTGGTGGTCCGCGACCTGGGCGAACTTCTGGAGGCGCCGTGATCACCCATCCGAGCTTCACGGTCGAGCCGTGGTGCCTGCGCGAGACCGAGCTGAACCTGGACGTGCTCGCACAGAGCGAGTCGGTGTTCGCCCTGTCCAACGGGCACATCGGATGGCGCGGCAACCTCGACGAGGGAGAACCGCACGGACTGCCCGGCGCGTACCTCAACGGCGTCCACGAGCGGCACCCCCTGCCGTACGCGGAGGCCGGCTACGGATATCCCGAGTCCGGCCAGACGATGATCAACGTCACCGACGGCAAGGTCATCCGGCTGCTGGTTGACGACCACCCGTGCGATCTGCGCTACGGCAGACTGCGCGCGCACGAACGGGTGCTGGACTTCCGGTCCGGTGTGCTCAGCCGCAGCGCGCAGTGGACCTCGCCCGGCGGCCGTACGGTGCGGATCACCTCACGCCGGCTGGTGTCCTTCACCCAGCGGGCGGTGGCCGCCATCGTGTACGAGGTGGAGCCGGTCGACGGGCCCACCACGGTGGCCGTACAGTCCGAGCTCGTCGCCAACGAACAGCTGCCCCGGTTCGAGGGCGACCCACGTGTCGCCGCGGCGACCGAGTCACCGCTGGTGCCCGAGGAGCACTTCGCGCAGGAAACCCGGCTGCGGCTCGTCCACCGCACCGAGCGCAGCGCACTGCGGGTGGGGGCGGCAGCCGACCATCTCGTCGACGGACCGGCGAGCACGAGCTGGACGGCGCAGAGCGAGCCCGATGTCAGCCGGCTGACGGTGACGGCGGACCTCGTGCCCGGACAGCCGCTGCGGCTGGTGAAGTTCGTGGCGTACGGCTGGTCGGGGGAGCGTTCGCTGCCGGCCGTGCACGATCAGGTGGACGGAGCGGTGGCGGCCGCGGTCAGCACCGGCTGGGAAGGGCTCGTCGCCGCGCAACGGGCGTACCTGGACCGCTTCTGGGCCGGCGCGGACGTCGAGGTGGAGGGCGACGCACAGATCCAGCAGGCGGTGCGGTTCGCTCTCTTCCATGTGCTCCAGGCGGCGGCCCGCGGCGAGAACCGGGCGATTCCCGCGAAGGGCCTGACCGGCACTGGTTACGACGGGCACTCCTTCTGGGACACCGAGTCCTTCGTCCTGCCCGTACTGTCGTACACCGCGCCGACGGCCGTGGCATCGGCACTGAGGGCGCGCCACCGGATGCTGCCTGCGGCCCGCGAACGCGCCCGTCAGCTGGGGCTCGCCGGGGCGGCGTTTCCCTGGCGGACGATCGACGGCGCCGAGTGCTCGGCCTACTGGCCGGCCGGGACCGCCGCCTTCCACGTCAACGCCGACATCGCCCTGGCCGCCGTACGGTACGTCCTCGTGACCGGGGACGAGGACTTCGAGCGCGGCGAGGGACTCCACCTGCTCGTGGACACCGCCCGTCTGTGGCGGTCCCTCGGACACCACGACGCGGAAGGCGTCTTCCACATCGACGGGGTCACCGGCCCCGACGAGTACAGCGCCATTGCCCGCGACAACCTGTACACCAATCTGATGGCCCGGCAGAACCTGCTCGCCGCCGCGAACGTGGCCACGCGCCATCCGGAACGCGCCGAGGAACTCGGTGTCGACGAGGAGGAGGCCGCGGCGTGGCGGGACGCCGCGGCCCGCATGGCGATGCCGTACAACGAGTCCCTGGGCGTGCACGAACAGTCGGCCGGCTTCACAACCTTCCAGCACTGGGACTTCGAGGCGACCCCACCCGAGAACTACCCCCTGCTGCTGCACTACCCCTACTTCGACCTGTACCGCAGGCAGGTGCTGAAGCAGGCCGACCTCGTCATGGCGATGATGGAGTGCCCGCACCTCTTCTCCGACGAGCAGAAGGCGCGCAATTTCGCCTACTACGAACCGCTGACCGTCCGGGACTCCTCCCTGTCGGCGTGCTGCCAGGCGGTGCTCGCGGCCGAGACCGGACATCTGCGGCTGGCCTACGCCTACCTGAGCGAGGCCGCGCTGATGGACCTGGACGACCTGGAGCACAACACCCGTGACGGGCTGCACATCGCCTCCCTCGCGGGAACATGGATCGCCCTGGTCGCGGGTTTCGGGGGGATGCGCCGGTACTTCGGCGACGAGGGCAATCCGGGCGTGCTGTCGTTCGCACCGCGCCTGCCCGAGGCGCTGTCCCGGGTGGCCTTCACGGTGCTGGTGCGCGGCCGCAGACTGAAGGTGGAGATCGGCCCGTCCCATGCGCGCTACCGCTTGCTGGAAGGCGAACCGATGGACTTGCTGCATCACGGCGAGCCGAGGACCGTGACCGCCGACGCCCCGGTGGACTGCCCGTTGCCTCCCACACCGACCCGCCCCGAGCCGCAACAGCCGCCGGGCCGGCGTCCGGAGGGCCTTCCCGCGGGGGACGAACACCGGGCAGAGACCCAGGAGTAGCCGGAGAGGGGCCGAACCGGGTGACGCGGTGATGCCGGACCGTCACCACCAGTCAGCGGATTGGCACCAGGCTGTGGGATGAGCAGCGATAAAATGGCCCGAATCGGTGCCCTGGCTTCCGGACCTGGGCTGCCTCTCGACCTGTACGACCTCGGGGAGCGGCACGGTGGCGAGGTCTTCTGAGGAACACAGAGTCACGCGCACTGCTGGTGCGTGGGGCGGGTGGGGCAGGGCGCTGCCCATGCTGCCCGCTCTGCTGCTGATCATCGGCCTGGTCGTCGGTCTCACCACACCCCGCGACGTCCGGCCGGACGCCTTCCTCGCCACGGCCATGGTTTCTGCCGCCGCACTGCTGCCCCTGTGGGGGACCGTACTCATCGGGGTGGGAGCGTGCGCCGTCTTCGTCGGCCTGATGGTGGACTTCAACGCGCTGGGGGATGCGACCGCCTACTCCGAGCTGGCCACCCTCATGGCGATCGCGGCGTTCGCCGTCTTCTTCAACCGTCTGCTCGGCCGACGTGCCCATCAGCTGCTTCAGGTCCGCTCAGTGGCCGAGACCGCCCAGCTGGCGGTGCTGCATCCGGTACCGCGACACCTCGGGCACCTCACGCTCGAGAGCCTGTACCTGGCCGCCGCGGCGGAAGCCCGCATCGGTGGCGACCTGTACGAGGCGATACACACCCCGCACGGCGTACGGCTGCTCATCGGCGACGTACGGGGCAAGGGCCTGCTCGCGATCCAGGCCGCCGCGACGCTGCTCAGCGCCTTCCGCGAGGCCGCCCACGACGCGCCCGACCTGCCCCACCTCGCGTGCCGCCTGGAGACGAGCATGACCCGCTACGCCGCCCTCTATCCGGGAGTCCCGGGCTCGGAGATCGCCGAGCGTTTCGTCACCGCTCTGCTTGCCGAGGTCCCGGACGATGAACCGGTGGTCCGGACCGTCACCTGCGGCCACCCGCCCCCGCTGCTGCTGCACCACGGCGAGGTCCGGGAGCTGCAGCCCGCTGCTCCCTCGCCGCCGCTCAACCTGGGCATGCTGATCAGCGACGGTTACCACGTCGACCTCGCCCCGTTCCACCCCGGGGACAAGCTCCTGCTGTACACCGACGGGGTCACCGAGACCCGTGACCGCTCCGGCGCCTTCTACCCCCTCGTCGAACGCATCAGCTCATGGAGCAGCGAATCACCCCACCAGCTCCTCCACCACCTCCACCACGACCTGATCGCCTACAGCGGCGGTGAACTCGACGACGACATCGCCGCCCTCCTCGCCCAGCGGCACCCGGGCCACTGAGCCCGAAATGAGGCGCTGCGACGGTGTGGCTCCATGCGGCTTTGGGGGCGGTCTGCGCTGTTTGTCGGCGGTCACCAGGCCGACGCGCGGTAGACCGCGCCGCTGACGGTCAGATCGCCCCCGAACTGGGCGAACTGTGCCATGGTCGCGTTGTCGAAGGAGAGAGTGCGGGCGGGAGCGGCAGGCTGGGACAACCAGCTCGGTACGGCATCGGGGGTGATGGTGACGGTTCGGTCGGCCGGGAGCGGGGCGCCGCCGAGGCCTGCGACCGTGCCGGACAGCTTGCGGACATAGAGGGTCACCACACGGCTGCTGCCTCTGTGTGTGAGTGTGGTCGTGGTCCTGGATCCGGTTCGCAGCCGCATCGCGGCGCGGCCACGGCCTGCGGTCACGTCGAGGTCGACGGCGTTCACGGATGTGGCCGTGAACTTCAGCACCCGCACGGACCCGGCCGCGGTGCGCACGGCGACCACACCCTCGAAGGCGGCGCCGCGGAGCACGAGTCTGTCGGTTCGCAGTGTCCAGGAGGGGTTCGCGGGACGGACGGGTGGCCGATCGAGCGGTGCCTCGGAGAGAGCCGGCGACGCGCTCATCGTTGCTCCTGCGATGCTCGCAGAAGCCCGCGCGGAGCTCGGCGGCGCCGGTGTGCCACGCGCAGCCGGTGTGTCACTCGCCCGTGCGGGCCCGCCGTCCGTGGGCGCAGGCGTGCCGCCCGCAAGCGTCGGCTCGGTGTCCATGGGTGTCTGTGTGAAGCTCGACGGCGTCGCGGATCCGGTGGTGTCGGCGGGGGCGGGGAGCGCGTTCGTCGCCATCGGTGTGGCGAGGTGCAGGGCCAGGGGGACGGCTGCCGCGGCCAGTGTGCAGACAAGGGGGCGCTGCACTCGGCCGATCACGCGGCTGGTGCGCCGCTCCGGGCGGCCCGGGCGGTGAGGCTCGGGAATCGGTGCGTCCGCCGCCTGCCCGGTGCGGTTGTCACTGGTCACGTGGGCTCTCCGGCCGTCGGAACGGCTGTGGAGGCGCTGTGTGTGGCGGTCGCGGTGGCAGTCGCTGCCGAAGCTGTCGGCGGCTCGGCGGCGCGGGGCGGGATCCAGGCACAGGCCAAGGAGCCGCCGATGAGGGCGGAGATCAGGCCGAGCAGCAAGCCCCCGAAGTTCGCGACGGGGAAGGAGACGAGGCCGAGCAGCAGGGTGGCGATGCCGGCGAAGACGCGAAGGCGCTGCTGGAACCAGAGGCCGAAGGCCAGGGCCATCAGGAGAATGCCGATGATCAGCGATCCGGCTCCCGAAGTGGTCGACAAGGCCAGCGGCATTCCGCCGAGATCGAGGTGCGCGTAGGGCAGATAGAGGATGGGGAGGCTTGCCTGGAAGGTGAACACCCCGGCCCAGAAGGGGCGCTCACCGCGCCAGGTTCTGAACCTGCGCCGGGCATCGGCGGCCGTGACGCGCAGGTGCGCGGGGCTGCGGGGGAAGTCGATCAACACGTGTCCTGTCCTGATCAGGGTGGGGCGAGCACATTCCGGGCTTGGATGACGATGGTCGATGGTCGTTGGGCCGATGGGCCTTGAGCGCATACGACGTGCCAGGGTTCAGAAGCATTCGTGGCGGCCCTGCTTGACCTGTTCGTAGAGGCCGGGAATGTTGAACGTGCCGGCCGAGACCGCGACCGCCGTCACGCGCACGTTGATCAGCGTGGCCGACGCGGCCTGCTGCCCGACGCCGTTGGGGTCGAAGAACCGGGAGTCCCTGTCGCCCGGATTGATCGGCCCCTTGGTGATCGCCCCCTGGGCGACACCGGTGTCGATCCCTTTGAAATTCGCCTGTCCGATGGACTCGGATGTCGCATTGATGAACAGGTTCGTCGCCTCGGCCGGACGCTCGTTGCCGCCGGTGAGTCTCAACGTCTGTGGACCCAGTACCGGGATGTCGACCACCACGGACTGGCACAGTCCGCTGACCGTGGCGTGTCGCGCGCCGATGACCTGGACCGGCACGGGGTTGCCCTTCTTGGCCACGTCCACCATGCCGTAGAGGCTGAAGCCGTGCATGGTCAGCGTGTCCGCGGCCACCTGGAATCGCTGGCCGGAGATGAAGAAGGACGCGGCCAGGGCTCCCTGTGCCATGGCGATGGCCAGGGTTGCGGAGGCGGCGATGCCGGGGATCAGGACGGCGGCGAAGCGCCTCCAGCAGGTTCTGCCGGCATGGTGCATGGTGCCATCTCCTCGGGTTGTGAGGTGAGCCCGCCCGTGTCAGGCAGCACAGACGACACCCCTTCCTCCCGTGCCGGATCCTAGGCTTCCGGAAGCGTCAACCGGCGGCACGCCAGGTCCGCCGTACGGGTGTTGTGACTCGTGTTGGCCCCACCGGGTGACTCGCCCTGTCGGGCCCGTCTGGTGAACAGCACCGCCGAGATCGCTGTAATGATCGTTTGCAGGCCGTGGCACCGGGACGTCAGACGGCGGTGATCACCAGGGCGGCCTGGTCGTCGAGAGTGGCATTGCCTGCGAACGCAGTGACCGCAGTGGTGATGGACTCGATGACGGCAGTGGCCGTGGGCGTCGTGGTCCGGACGGCGACGAGCGCGTCGGACAAGCGCTCCTCGCCGAAGAACTCACCGTCGGCGGAACGGGCCTCGGTGATGCCGTCGGTGACCAGGACGAGGCTGTCGCCGGGGTGCAGATCGATGTGGCACGGAGCGAAGCCGGGGTCAGGACCGATGCCCAACAGCAGGCCCGGTTGCGTGTGTTCTACGACCGTGCCGTCGGCGCGGCGCACGAGCGGCGGTACGTGTCCTGCTCGGATCAGGTCGAGCGTGAGGTGGGACGCGGTGTGCCGCAGCTCGCCGTAGACGAGCGAAACGAACTGGTCGTCCTCGGTGGTGTTCGCCGTCAACGCGCTGTTGATGGCGGTGACCACGCCCGCTGGTTCGTCGAGGAGGCGGGCGGCGGCGCGTGCGGTGTGGCGGACCATTCCGGTGGTGGTGGCTGCCAGCGCGCCACGTCCGGAGACATCGCCGATCATCAGTGCCCAGCGGCCGGCGGGCAGCGGGAAGACGTCGTAGAAGTCGCCGCCGGCCTCAAGGCCCTCACCGGCCGGATGGTACGAGGCCGCCAGGGTGGCGCCGGGAATCCTGGGCAACTCGGGAGGCAGCAGGCCTGCCTGAAGATCATGGGAAAGCCGGACGCGGTCGGTGAACTGGTGGGCGTTGTCGGCGCTCGAAGCGGCCCGGCGGGCGAGTTCCTGGGCCAGGGCGACCGTGCGTTCGTCCAGGGGCACGTCGGTGGCCAGGAGGGTCAGCGCTCCGAAGGTGCGGTCTCTGGTGGTCAGCGGCACGCACACGTACTCCCTGACGCCGAGCGGCGCGCGCAGGCCGCTCACGTGGGCGGACTCGGTGGCGCCGGAGGCGAGCACGCGGGCCACGGCGGCGTCCACCTCGTCCCACAGTGCGGGGGAGGACAGGAGCTGCTCGCCCTCCCGGCCCGACGCGGCCATGGCGATGCGCTGGGTCTGGCCGCGCTCGGACACGTGGACAGCACACAGCGGTGCCAGGGCCGGGACGGTCAGCCGGGCCATGCGCTGGAGGCTGTCCGCGTAGTGTGTCTCGCCGGCGATGGCGGTGCTGGCCTCCAACAGGAAGGCCAGATCCTCCCGGGCGGCCTTCTCGCGTTCCTGGGCGGAACGGCTCGCCTCGACCGCCGCGTGCCGTTCGATGGCCAGCGCGGCTATGCGGGCGAAGGAGGCACTGAGCGCCAGGTCCTTGTCCGTGGGAGCCTTGGGCGTGCGGTGGTACATCGCGAAGGTGCCCAGCAGCCGGCCGTCCGCGTCCTGGATGGGTGTGGACCAGCACGCCGCGACCCCGGCCCTCAGGGCCAGATCGCGGTAGTCCTTCCACAGGGGATCGGTGGCGATGTCCGTGACGATCACCGGTTCGCGCCGGAAGGCGGTCGTGCCGCACGAGCCGACGCCCTCCGCGATGGGTGCCCCGTCGACCGCCTCGTTGTAGAAGTCGGGCAGACGCGGGCCGGTGCCGTGCCGCAGGCGCTGTCCATCGGGGTCGACGAGCAGGACCGAGACCAGCATGTCCGGGGAGAGCTCCTCGATCGCGGTGGCCATGCCACGGAGGACCTCGTCCAGCGGGGCGTCACGCGCGATCTGCTCCAGCAGCACACGCTGCTCGGCGGCCAGGAGATGCGCGTGGTGGTACGCGGTGGTCTCGACCGCGATCACCACGACGCCGTCGATCCTGCCGGCCGCGTCCCGGCGGGGCTCGTAGGTGAAGTCGAAGAACCCTTCGCGCTGCCTGCCCGGCCTGCCCAGCAGAAGTCGCCCGTCCCGGGCCCGGTATGCCACGCCGGTCTGGTAGACCGCATCGAGCCGGTCGAGGACACCCTGCGGAACCAGTTCCGGAATCACCTCTCCGAACGGCTCGCCGAGGCGCCCGTGGTCGCACCCGAGGGTGTCGAAGAACGCCGAGTTCGCTGCTTCCAGGAGGTGCCTCGGGCCACTGAGCGCAGCGAAGATCACCGGAGCCTGCCCGAACAGGTCCGCGTACTCCTCGCTCCGCCGGTCGACGGAGATCGAGTGGGCCGTCGCCGCACTGCCGGGACGGAAATTTAGGGACATGACAGGCCGCCCTCTCCTGTCTCGTCCGCGCTGACCGCGCCGTCGGGATGTCTCCACTCTGACACATGTCTCCGCCGGTGCCAGATGGGAGCCAGGCCGACCACGGTGGCGCATGACGTCGGCGGTGAGTCAGCCCTGCCGGCCCGGGGACGGGGTGCAGGCCCCGGGGCTGGTTCCGCCGTGGGCATGGAGGAAGGCCAGCAGATCGCAGACGGACCGGCCGAGTACCTGGTCATGGCCCGCACCGGGGTAGGCGCGGTAGACCAGCGAGGGGGAGCCCAGGCGCCGCAGATGGGCCACGACCTCGTCGGTCCAGGCAGGTGGCACATCCTCGTCGGCACCGCCCTGGATGACGAGTGTGGGGACGGTGATCGCGGCGCGGTCCGGATCGCCGTAGGCGCCCATCCGCTCGCCGATGCGCCGTAGCTGGTCCCCTTGCAGCGGCAGCATCCGCTCGGTGTCCACCCCCTGGAGCACGGGATCGCTGTGCGTCACGCAGTCGGCGATGACCCGGGAGGCCGTGGCGGCTGCCGCGGGCCCCAGCAGCGAACGCAGATCCGCCGCAGGGCCACCGGGCTCGGTGGCGGACAGGCCGACGAGAGAGTAGAAGGCGAAGGACAGCTCGCTGGGCACATGGGAGGCTTTCACCCCCGCGAGCATGGCCTCCAGGTGGCTGGCCGGTGCGACGGCCACCGCCGCGCCGAGGCGCTGGCCCGTACGGCGCTGGGCGTGGGTGGCGAACAGCGCGGCCTGGCCCCCTTGCGAGTGCCCGACTGCGAACCACACCGGCGCCAGGCCGGGCACCAGTTGGCGAGCCGCGATGACGATGTCGGCCACCGCGTTGCCCTCGTCGGCGCCGACCAGATAGGTGTGCGGGCCCGGGGTGCCCAGTCCGGGGTAGTCCGAGGCGGTGACCGCGTACCCGGCGCGCAGAAGCGCGCGCAGTTCCTGAGCGAAGGCCTCCGAGCCCAGGTTCGCCGACTGCGAGGGTGCGCAGGCGTCGGCCACGCCGGTCGTTCCATGCGCCCAGGACACCACCGGCCAGCCTCCCTGGGGAGCGCTGCCCGACGGCAGCAGTACGGTGCCGCTGACGGCGACGTTCGCGCCGCGTGCGTTGGTGGAGTGGTACAGCACCGTCCAGCGCCGCGCGCCCTCCAGCCGCACATCGGGGCCGTGGTCCGTAGCCGCAATCAGTGTGCCCGGTTCCGCCGTCGGCAGCGGATCGGGTATGTGATAGGTGTGGTTCACCCAGGTCACGACGGACGCCAGGTGCCGGTCCCCCGCCTCGGGGGGACTCCCGGTACGGTCCGGTGGGCGGGATGCCGGACAGCCGGCCGTTGCTGCGGCGAGCGCGACCGTGACCGCTGCGGTACGCCATCGGGGGCGCCTCGGCCGGCACTGCCCTGTGTCTGCGCCTGTCCTCAGGAAGCGAAACGGACTCGGGATCCCCACGGGCGGATGCTCCCTTCCAACAGGCCTGTTGTGTCCCACTTTGGCGTCTTCATGAGTGCCAGGCATGCGGAAGTAGGCCGACCGGTCCGCCCGTCCAGGTCTGCGGCTGCACACTGCGCCATTGCGCGGCCTGGTGACGGCGAGCGAGCTGCTTGCCCCTCACGAGGTCGACCTGCATAACAACCGACCGTGTGGCACAGCGGCCGCTCGCCAAGCCCGGCTCTTACGATCAGGGCTGCGCTGCGTCGAACGGCAGAGCGCGATGGAAGACGACCATGGCCTGGCCGGGGCCGTTGTAGTCGTCGACGACCTTCGTCTCGAAGCCGAGGCTGCGATGAAATGCGATCGAGCCGGTGTTCCCGAGCGACGTGATCGCCTTCAACCGCCGCGCGCCGTGGCGATGCGCGGCGTCAGCGAACGCCGCATACAGACGCCGCCCGACACCGCTGCCGCGGGCATCGTCCCGAGTAGCTATCAGGTGTACGTAGCCGGTGCCGGTCGGGGTGACGAATCCAATGACATACCCGTGGATTCCGTCCTCGGCTCGGGCAACCAGACAGGTCTCGCCGAACTCTTGCACCAGTGCCAGAAGGTGCAGGGAACGAAGGTCTCGCTCTCCCCAGTACCGATGGTGATCAGCGAGGATCTGGTGGATGTCGGTCATCTCCGCCGAGGTGATCTGTGCGCCCATGGCAGCGATCATGGCAGACACTATGCCCGCTTGAGGAGCGGTCGTGCCGGGCCGGCCCTTGACGCAGCAAGAGCCGTACGCATGAGGCGAGTTGTGATCCGTACCTGGGTGAACGGTGCGGCGGAAACCGGCGGGGCGGCGGCCGGAGCGGGACCCAAGCAGCGATGGGGGACCCTGCACAGCTGGGCCAGCGGCGCGTGTGGACGGCCTGAACAGGTCGCGGTGACTCTTGACCTTGCCCGAGGGTGAAGGCCGACAGTGTTGCCCCGCGCGGGCTCGTTCGGAGACGGCTGTCGACGCGGCAGCCGAAGTGCTGGCGCTCGCTCGTGTGCGCACGAAGTCCCCCACGGTCCAGTTCATTTAGGCCGACCTGTTCGCATGGCAGCCGCCACGACGCTGCGACACCGTGTTCTTCGCCTCACGCGATCCTTTCAGACCGTGATCGCAAGCTTGCCCTGCACGCCGCCTGCAGCCAGCACCTCGTGCGCCTCGGGCAACTTCTCCAGCGGGAACACCTGCTGGAGGTGCACCCGAAGCCTCCCTGCCTCGACCAGCTCGGTCAGTGCCTCCAGACCGGCCGGGTCCGGCTCCACGCCGACCGCCGCGAAGCGGACGCCGTGCTGCTTCGCCAGCTTGGGCAGCGTGGTGCTGAGCCGCTCGACCGCCGTCACCAGCACACCGCCCCGCCGAAGTACGCCGAAGGAACGCTCGGCGTTCCCACCGCCCAGGGTCTCCAACACCACGTCCACCGGCGCGTCCCTGAGTACCTCGGCGTAGTCCTGGGTCCGGTAGTCGACCAGCTGGTCCGCACCCAGCCCGCGCAGGAAGTCGTGCTTGGCCGCGCTCGCCGTCCCGATCACCTCTGCGCCGAGATGCTTGGCCAGTTGGACCGCAACGTGCCCGAGCCCGCCGCCCGCACCGTGGATCAGTGCCCGTTGCCCCGGCCGCAACTGCGCGATCTCCACCAGTGCGTGCCATGCGGTCAGGCCGACCAGCGGCAGCGCCGCGGCCTCCTCGTGGCTGATCCCTGCGGGCTTGCGAGCCAACTGCCGTGCGGGGGCGACCAGATACTCGGCGTTCGCGCCGGCCGCTGCCGGGAAGTACGGCATCCCGTATACCTCGTCGCCGACCTTGAACCGGTGCACACCCGGATCGACCTGCTCCACCACCCCCGAAACGTCCCAGCCCAGGACGAATGGCGGCTCGCCCAGCAACGGGAAGGCGCCGGAACGAACGAACAGCTCCACAGGGTTGACGCTGGTCGCCCTGACTCGGACCAGCACCTGCGTCGGTCCGGGTACCGGCGTCGGCGCGTCGTCGACGAGCTCCAGCACCTCGGGGCCGCCGAAGGTCTTCTGGGTGATCGCGCGCATGGTCATGCACTCCTGTTCGGAAAGTCGTTCGGGATGTCCCCATCCTCGCCAGTGTGGTATTCGTTGAACAGAAGGCACTTCAAAGGTATATAGGTACCTCATGGGTACTACCGAGAACCTGCGCTTCTACGGAGGAGCGGACGCCTATCTGGCCGCCTGCCCCTCCCGCCAGATCCTGGACGTACTCGCCAACAAGTGGACCATGCTGGTCATGGGCGCACTGTCCGGCGGCCCTATGCGCTTCGGCGAGCTGCGGCGCCGACTGGACGGCATCACTCAGAAGATGCTCACCCAGACCCTGCGCACCCTGGAGCGGGACGGGCTCGTCACCCGCACGGTCTACCCGACCATTCCGCCAAAGGTCGAATACGCGGCCACCGACCTGGGCGAGAGTGTCACCGCGCTGATGCACGCGATCCGCGCCTGGTCCGAGGAGAACATCAATGCCGTCCTGGACGCCCGCGACGCCTACGACGCACGGGCCGTCCAGGAGGTACAGCCCGTCACACCCTGAACACTGGGCAGCGCCTGGCCGCCCTCGGCTTGGTCATCCGACGAACCTCCGGTCAACCAGCAGGCGGCGAGAAGGTCGGCAAGGATGCCCGCCGGGTCGTGCAGCACCCGGGCGCCGTCGGTGACGACACGACGCGTCCCACCATCCACGGGATCTGTCTTCGCCCAGGCCGGAGAGCCGATGCCCAGCTCGACTTCCAGGCCCGAGGCCGTGGCATAGCGCCGTTCCTTGACAGGCCCCCACGGCTGGGTGCGGATCAGCTCGCCCAGTCCGAGTTCCACGGCCCAGGCATCCTCACGGAGATAACCGGACTCGTTCGTGGTGAGCAGGACGACGTCGATGTCGGAGTCCGGTCGCACGGCGTTGCGGGCGCAAGATCCAACCAAGAGCAGGCCGACGATGTCCTCACGGCCCCTCGCCCACCGCGTGATCCGATCGATGATCTCGTTGATCTCGGTAACCCGCTCCGGCGGCAGCACGGTCGGAAGGTTCCCTGGCTGATCGTCGCGATCCACTTCGAATCTCCTCGCCGAACGGCCGGCACGGACGTCGGACAGCTTCTCAGGCCGGTGCCGAGTCGGCCACCACCCCCGAGTGCGGAGCGCTCGGGTGAGTCGAGGAAGGCCGGTTCGGCTTCGGTCGCGGTACGGCGACCGCTTCGGGCAGGGGCGTGGCACGCCGGCCTGCAGCGGGGTGAAGTCGAAGTCCCTGAGTTCGTTGTTGAGCAGGAACCCGCGGCGGACGACGTTGCCCCAGCGGTCGGAGGTCACCAGGTGCGTGGTCGACGGGCCCTCGTAGCCAGGGACACGGTGCCCCATGCGTCCAGTGCCTCCTGCCAGGTCGCCGGAGTGCCCGGAACGCCCACGGACAGACCGGAGTTGACGGCTTCGTCGAACGGAATCGCCTTGCCGGTGGACGGGTCCACGAAGGACTCGGACCACATGCGGGCGGTCCGGCCTCCCGGCCGTCGATGGTGTGGACGGTCCTGGTGCGGGCGTCGTAGTAGACGAAGTAGCCGCCCCCGCCGATGCCTGCCGAGTAGGGCTCGACGACACCGAGTGCGGCGGCGGTGGCGACGGCCGCGCCTCCCTCACACGTTAGGGAGAACATGAGAGCACGTTCCGGCCACCCGCCCGTACGACGCCGCGCAGCTGCGCGCCCACCAGGACGGCCGGAGCGGCGAGACCGCTGAATCAGTGGCGTAGCCCCAAGCGCTGTCGCCATGAGGTGCGGTCGGTGGCGGCATCGTTCGCGTCGGGGGATTGGTCAGAAGGGGCGGACTCCGTGAAGTAGGCGCTGTCCTTGGGGCGGTTTCGGTCCGTGGTCGGGCGAGGGCGCGGGGCCGGCTCCAGGTGGGGGATGTGCTTGGAGCAGTGGACGTAGGCTTCCTCGACGGTGAGGTGGACCCACAGGTGGGGTTGGCGACCGGGCGCGGTGTCGGTCGGCATGTGCGGGTACCACGCGCGTAGGTCGTGGTCGGTGTACAGCCGCACCGTGCCGTTGACGTGCAGCCCTATGTGATCGTGAGTGAAATCCATGAACAGCATGCCGAGGTGGGGGTTCTCCGTCATGTTGCCCGCACTGGCCAGGACACCGTTGCCCCGGTATTCGGGGTAGGTCAGAGTGCGGTCGTCCAGGGAGACGCAGAATCCCGGCGGCCCGGAGCGGAAGCTGGCGTCGCAGGCTCCTCGGGAGTCGGCGGTCGAGAGGAACACCATGCTCTGCCGGGCTATGAACTCCCGCATGGTGGGCGTCAGGTAGGGATGGACCTGGCGGTCGTAGAAGTCGGCCGCTCGGTCAGTGGTGCCGAGCTGCTGCTGCAGCAGTCGTTCACCGAAGGAGCCAGTCGTCTCGGGGCCGTTCACAGCTGGTCGGTCTCCTCTTCAGGCGGGGGCGGACCCAGCGGGGCCGTCCGCACGGGGCCGTCCCACGGGTCGTAGTGGATGTGATGAGCCGGGACACCGTGGCGCGTCAGGGCCTGCACGGCTTCGCCGAGCATCTGCGGTGGGCCGCACAGCATGTCATCGAGCCCGTACAGTTCGTCCGCCGTTCTGGCGCCGATGAAGAGGCTGACCTCCCGAGCGTCGCCGATGCCGTCCCGGGCCGCCTGCTCGATCAGGGCGCGCATCGGAGCCAGTCCGGTGCCGCCGGCGACGAAGAGCAGGTCCCGTCCGGCGGTCGGACGCGGCACCCTATCGCCTTCCGGCGGGCCCGGCCGGACGTGGTCTCCCGGACGGGCATGGTGCACCGGCGCGCTGCTGACCGTTCCCCCGGGCACCGCACGGACGTGGAAGGCCAGCCGGGAGTTGGGCCGTGGGGCGTGTGCGGGGGAGTAGGACGGCCACAGTCCCGGCGCCCAGGGCGTTTCGATGCTCACGTACTGGCCCTCCACGAAGGGGTACGGCAGCTGTGGCTGGACGGTGATGTCAGCGATCCCGTGTCCGCGGTGCACGTGCTCGACGATGTGCGCGTGCCACACAGCCGGTCGGCGACGCGCGTCCTCCTCGGCGGCGCGGACCATGACGTCCGCGGCAGCGGTGTAGGCACGCTGCCAAGCCGCCGCAGGCTCCGGGCTCCAGGCCGGCCCCGCGTAGTGGGAGAGGGCCTGCAGCAGGCATTCGCCGACGGCCGCGTAATGAGCGCTTTGGGTGCCGAACTTGTGGTGGCCACGCCCCAGACGGGAGCAGAACGCGACGAGGTTGCCAGGGTCGTCGACCAGTTCCACGATGCGCAGCAGGGCGCGGACCAGACGTTCCCGCTGGACGTCGAGTTCGGCCGGGAACAAGTCCCTGACCCGTGGAGAGCGCGCGAAGAGGATGTCGTAGAAGTACGCGCCAGCCCGGCGACGTGAGGTGCGACAACCTCCAGGCCGGCCCGTCCCACCGCGACGTCCTCAGCGTCCCTCACCATCGATCCCAGGTGCGACCCGCCGCCGAGGCGACACCGGCGTGAGGACCGAGCCTCACCGCGCGATGGCATCGTCCACCCACGCCGCTCGCTCGTTTCCGTGCGGAGAGGATGACACCCAGCCCGCGGGGCGTGGACGTCTGCCGCTGGGGATGGCTCCCGGCACGGACTTCACCGAGGTGCGGTTCGGGTGCGACATGCGTGATGCCAGTGCGCCGGCGAGCGCTGTACATGGAACGCACGTACCTTTCTCTCGCTCTCGCCACGTCGGCGCGCTCGGCAGGAGCAGCGCGACGTCGTCGTCGGGTGCTGGGCCCAAGCTGCCGAGAGCCCCTGCACGTGTGCGAACAGGTCCTCCGCCGACAGCCCGGCTGCCTGGGACGGGCAACCGCCGGGCGCCCGCCACCCTAGCGTTCGAGGGTGTCCGACATGCCTTCGGGGGAGCTCGTTGAAGGGCCCCACGGGGTTACCGGGCGGTAGGAGGAGGCTCGCGGTTCGCCCGGCGCGGGCGGGGCTCCGACCCACGTTCACCGGAGCCTGCCGACGCGCGGTTTCCGGGGCCGACCGCTCAGCTCACATATACGCCTTCTCGGGCCGCCGCGACTGCGGCCGCAGCGGCCCGGTCGGCGGCGGCCTGGTCGAGGGAGTCACCGCTGACCAAGAAGCGGTAGTAGAGGGGGGCGGAAACGGCGCGGATGACTTCGTGGGCGTCCGTGCCCCCGGGGACTTCTCCGCGTTCCACGGCTTGGTCGACGCATCCGGCCCACTCGTCGATGCGGGTGGCGTAGAAGCGGTGCAGCGCCTGCGCGGTGCGCTCGTCGCATGCCGCAGCGGCGATCACTGCCTTGAACACGGCGCCCTGGCGCGGGTCGGTCAGGGTCTGGACCACGAGTCGGGCGTTGGCCTTGAGGTCCTCGTCGAGGGAGCCGGTGTCCGTGCGGGGCGAGGACTGCTCGGCCATGTCGAGGAGCAGGTCGGCGATCAGGCCCGTCGTGGTGGACCACCGCCGGTAGACGGTGGTCTTGCCGACGTCTGCGCGGCGGGCGATGTCGGCGAGGTCGAGCCGGTCGAAGCCATGCTCGGCCAGGGCGTCGCCTGCTGCCCGCAGCACGGCTGCCCGTACCCGGGCGGTGCGCCCGCCGGGCCGGACCGTGCCTGGCTCTACACCTTCAGGACCTTCAGGACACATAACGGGACTCCAGTTCCATTAATCGGCCTCTCTTGTTACGCTGAGAGCCAGCCTAACGGAACTATGGGCCCGTTAAAGCCTTGCCTTCAGGAAGGGCGTCTCATGTCCGCATCCACCCAGGCCGCGCATCCGACCGCCCCTGCGCGGCCGAAGGTCCGCATGACCAGGCGGCAAAAGCTCATCCTCACCCTCCTCCTCGGCTCCCAGTTCATGATCGCCGTGGACTTCTCGATCCTGAACGTCGCTCTGCCTGTCGTCGGCAGGGGACTCGGCTTCTCCCTCGGCCATCTGCAGTGGATCGCCACCTGTTTCGCGCTCGCCGCCGCCGGATTCACCCTCCTGTTCGGCCGCGTCGCCGACCGTGTCGGCCGCAAGCGGCTGTTCCTGGGCGGCATGGCGGTCCTCGGCGCTTCCTCGCTCCTCGGCGGCCTGGCCACGTCACCCGAAGTCCTGCTCACGGCAAGGGTGTTGCAGGGCCTGGCCACCGCAGCCGTCACCCCGGCCGGGCTCGCCCTGCTCACCACCGCCTTCAAGGAAGGCCCTCTGCGCGAACGCGCCCTCGGCCTCAACGGCGCGCTGATGTCGGCCGGATTCACGGCCGGCGCGATCCTCGGCGGCCTGCTGACCGACTTGCTCTCCTGGCGCTGGGCGTTCTTCATCAACGTCCCGGTCGCCGCCCTGGTCGTCGCCCTCGCGCCGTCCGTGATCGCCGACTCGCGACCCGTCGAGCGGCCCAGGCTCGACATCCCCGGTGCGGTGACCGTCACCGGGGGACTGCTCGCCCTCGTCTACGGCCTCACCCAGGCCGGCCAGAGCGGCTGGACCACCCCCGCCACCCTGGCCGCGCTCCTCGCCGGCGCCGCTCTGCTGATCGGATTCTGGTTCGTCGAGAAGCAGGCTGCCGCGCCCCTCGTTCCGGTACGGATCCTCAAGCGCCGCAGCATCATCTGGGGCAACGCCGCCGGTCTGATCGCCTTCGTCACCGAGACCTCGCTGGTCTTCCTGCTCACGCTCTACCTGCAGAAGGTCCTCGGCTACTCCCCACTCGCCACCGGCCTGGCCTTCGGCGTCCTGGGCCTGGGCACCGTACTCGGCGGCACTCTCGGCGGCCGATCGGTCGGCAGGATCGGCAACCGGGCCACCATCCTGACCGGCGGCATCATCCAGGCCGTCGCGACGCTCACCCTGGTCGTGCTCGGCACATCCGGCAGTTGGATCTGGCTGCTGCTGTCCGCCACCTTCATCGGCGGCGTCGGCAACATGCTGATGATCGTCGGCTTCATGGTCACCGCCACCTCGGGCCTGCCCGATGAGGAACAGGGCCTGGCCACCGGCCTGGCGACCATGACCCAGCAGGTCGGCATCACCATGGGCATCCCGATCATGAGCGCCGTCGCCACCGCCCGGATGACCGCGCTCGGCGACGCCGGCCCGAGCGGAGTCCTGTCCGGTGTATCCCTTGCGATCCTCGTCAACGCAGCGCTCGTCCTGGCCGGTTCGCTGCTCGCCGCCGCATCCCTGCGCCCCCGCAGCAACCGGTGAGGGAACGCGGCCCCGTCCCACGGCGGGGCCGCCCCTCTCTCCTCCTCGAAGGAGTCGCTGTGACCGCCGACGTCCCCCGGCACCCGGCCACCATCCCCGGGCCTGAACACCAGATCGCCGTACGCGCCTTACCGCGGCCGTGACCAGCACCGCAAACAGCACTCCGACTCCAACGGCCCGCCGAGGGCCGTCAGTTCGTCGGTGAGGGCTGCGGGGTGATGGCGTCAGGTCCACCGGGCAGCCGCGGAGCTCCAGTCAGCCCACGGGTGTTGTCCGGGCCGGCCACTTCACCGTCATGACCCGTGGGTTGCCGTTCGGCTGGAGCCTGAGGATGGGCATGGCCTTGTCGACCGGATTGCTGCCGGTGTGGCTGGTCTGGTAGTTCGCGGTGAACTGGATGGGCCCGCCGGCACCGAGTACCTTGTGGACGCCTTGGAGCGCACCCAGTTCGTTGGCCACCGCGTCCGGGCGGGGCTGGCGTTGCTCGGCCAGGCGGATCGCAGTGATGGCGGTGAGCGTGGCGTCGTAGGCCATCATCGTGTTGCCGTCGCCGAGGTCGGCGGTGGATGTCGCGTGGAACAGCGGCCGGTACTGCTTGACGAACGTGTCGTAGCCGCGTGCGCCGTCCGCCTCGGCCTGCCTGGCGGACGCATCGTGTGCGGCGGTCCACTCGTCGGGGTGGGCGACGCCCGCGTAGTCCACGGTCACATGGCCCTTCAGGTCCTGGCGCAACTGCGCGGTGTTCGGCAGGTTCGTCACATCGTCGCCGCTGACGATCCGGATCGGCTTGTCCATGCAGGTGTTGGACAAGGCGTGCAGGAGCACGCCCAGGTCCTGCCCGCGCCCGGCGAAGAGCACCACGGCCGGCTGCTGGGTGCAGATGTCGCCGGTCATCTGGCTGATCCGGGTCTCGACCTCGGCCTCCTGCTGGGCGTGGGCCGCCTTGTCGGTGGCGTTGTCGCGGCCGGAGGTGTCGTACGGTTCCACGCCCACGATCCGGTGGCCGGGGAACGCGTCGAACTTCTTGAAGCCGCTCACCAGCGTGGCGTCGTAGGAGTCCCCGGCGTTGCCGTCCTCGACCAGGATCGCCCGGGTGAAGTCGCCCCGGACGTAGGACAGTGCGGCGGACATGTTGTCCTGGTTGCTGGGGGAGACCCGGACGAAGTTCTTGATGTTGTCGTAGGTGTCGGAGGTGATGGTCGCCCCGAACACCGGGATGCTGTGCGCGGTCAGGTCGCTCACGGCCTGCTGGGTGGTGCGCAGGCTCAGGCCCAGGCCGGTCACGGCCGCTATGTGCTGGCCGGTGGCGTGCTCAATGACGGGCGCCGCGGTCTGCCACTGGTTGGCCTGGTAGCCGTCGTTGCCGATGAGCAGCTGGATGTACGGGGCGATGCCCTCGACGTTGCTGCGGTTGGCGTAGTGCTGGGCGGTGTAGGCGCCCCTGACCTGCTCGACGGCGTTCGCCATCGACAGAATGCTGCCCTTGTCCGCGGAGATCGGCAGCAGCAGCACCACGCTCACGTAGTCGTCCGGGTGCTGCGCGACGACCTGGCGGTTCTCGGCGCGGACGGCCTGCTCGACAGCGGCGAGCTGGGGGGCGTAGACGAAGGAGCCGTCGGTGAAGCCGATGCATTCGTGGTTGGCGCCCTGGTGGACGACATCGGTGGCGCCCTCGCGCATGCACGGCGAGGGGCCGCTGCTGCGCAGGGCGATGGGGACGATGACGGCGGCGGCCACCACGGCCACCGCCGCGAAGGCGGCGAGGATCTTGTAGGCCCTCTTCCTGCGAGGCAGCTGGTTGTCCCACCACACCCGCACCTCGTGCGCGACGTTCGGCACAGTCCGCTCAGCCCTTCCACTCGTTCTCGATGCGGCGGTACTTCCCGGCCTCCGTGAACAGCACCTCGTTGTCGGGGACGTACTCCGCCAGCCGCTCGTACTCGTTGGCGATCGACTGGGCCAGCCGTCGCGCCGGGTCGAAGTAGCGGTCGTGGAACAGCCAGCGGGAGATGGCCAGTCGGGTGAGGGACTGCCGGCGGTCGCCGGACTCGGCCACGCCGGCGAGCGTGGTGACGAAGGAGCGTGGGTCGCCCGTCGTCCGTACCCGGTTGGGGGCCTCGGTCACCGCGCCGAGGACGGTCAGCCAGTCCTCGGTGGCCGCGGCGCGGTCCAGTTCCCGTTCCAGGTGGCCGATGACGGTGGTCATCGGCTCGCGGTGCGAGGGCTCGACCAGGGCGAGGGTGTGGTGGTGGCGCAGGGACGCGTCCTGGGGGCGGGAGTAGTGCGCCGCGTAGGCGGTGTGCGTGTCGCGCCACACCTCGGGCTTGCGGGCCAGCCAGCGCCGCAGCAGCAGCGCGATCAGGGGGTGCAGGCGCCCGGCCGCCCCGTCGGGCGTCTCGTCCAGCCACAGGCCCGAGGTGAGGCGGAGCTGGGCGGTGTTGGCGTTGGCGGTCCAGCCCAGGAAGTGGAAGACGGCGGTGCAGGCGCCGCGGCGCAGGCCGGGCGTAGCGGCGAGGACCGCCATCGCGTCCAGGTCCGGGTTCGCCTCGGGATCGATCCGGCCGTCCGGGAGGACGGCGAGGTTCTGGGGGAGGGTGCGTTTGAGCAGGTAGTCCTCGACGGTGGTGTCGGTGCCGTCGTCGGGCGGCCAGCGGGGAGGCCAGTTGTGCCGGGGCGGCAGCGGCTGGGTCAGCATGGTGCGCGGACCGTAGGCGGCGGAAGCGTCCCGGAGCAGGTCGGCGAGTCGGTCCACGGCCTCCGGGTGCCCGCCGGTCAGGTCATGCAGGAAGTCCGCGTCCCGGTAGTCCGAGCCGAGCACGCTGCTGGAGCACATCGGGACGACGTCGTCACTCTTGGCGAGGTCGGTGAGCCGGACCGGTATCCACCAGCGCGGCGGAGTGTTCTCCCCGCGGTCGAGGAACAGCTGCCGCGCGTCATCGGACGCGACCGGCACGCCCATCCGCGCGGCGTGCACCGGGCTGTGCCGGACCGCCACGACCAGTACGGGATCGGGCTCGGCCCGCTCGCTGTGGCTCTCGCGGCGGCACTCGGTGAGCAGGTCGAGGAAGAGGTCACCCTTGACGCTGTCGGCATTGTCCAGCAGCAGGAGCGCATTGCGCAGCCGCTCATGGCGCTGGAAAGCCGCCCGCGTGTCGGCCAGCAGCGCAGCGCACAGCATCTTCCCCACGGAGCGGGCCGAGCTGTCGGTGTGCTGCTGGTGCAGCCGCCGCTGCTCCCACAGCCGGTCGAATCCGCTGCTGCCGTCGGGTGGGCCGTAATCCGCGAGCCATCGCAGCCCGTCCTTGTTCCTGCGCCGGCTGACGGCGGAATGCAACGCCCCCAGCAGCTCGGCCAGCGTCTCGGTGAACACCTGCTGGTCCGGCGGCAGCATGGGCGCTGCCCGGTGCGCCCAGTCCCGCAGCGCCGTACGCACGGCGGCGTCCTGCGGCCTTGCCTGCAAGTACGTTTCGAAGCCCTCGCGGCCACTGCCGTCGTCGTCAAAGCTCAGCGCCTTGAAGATCAGGCTGGTCCGCGGAAAGTCCATCCTGGGGATTCCGCTGATCCGGCGGCGCCACCCCTGGACGGCCGCCAGGACGATGTCCTCGACGCTCTGTGCGTCCGCGACGTCGAGCCGGACGCTCAGGCTCTTCTCGAAGAACTCCGTCCACAGCTTGTCCAGCACGGTCGTCCCGCCGCCGCCCAGCGGCCCGGCCAGCACCACCACCGGCAGTGGTCCGCGCGGCACCTCGCCCCTGTCCAACTCATCCCGCACCAGCCCCACGACCTGCTCCCGGCCGCGTGTCACGGCCTTACGGGTCCAGCCGTGTACGACGCCATCGGTCACCGCTCCCTGTCCCCCTACCGGCTCGCGGATGCACCTGTCACTCAAGGGTCTTTCCCCTCGTACGCCTCCCTGGCACACCGCCGGACCGCGATATTAGACCGGGAGATGCGGGACCGGTCCCGGAAACAGCGGATTTGGAAACTTTCGGGGGATGGGACATTCGTGCCGTGCGCGGTGGGCCAGACAGCGCAAGGACGCAGGAAGAGTGCGTACGGACCAGAGCGCGGGCGGCCGGCGCGCCGGGCATTCGGTGGGTCGTCAACTGGCTGTGGAGGGAGGTCGGTTGGTGGGAAGCGTGGGTAGACCGGGAGTCGAACCGGGAACTGGGTGGGCGGGCGCGGTACTCGCTGTTCGGCGCTGTCGGATGCGGCCGGGCGGCGGCCTTCCAACCTCGACGTAACGCTGGCTCTGGCGGAAGCCTTGGGCGCAGACGTGGACGTCTGTCGTGCGCGCTGGGAGGAATTCGATGCGCGCCTGCGGGCAAGGCCCCCAGAAATGGTCGCGGCCGCGGACGAACTGCAGGATGGTGCCTGCCCAGGCTGCTTTGCGCCCTGGGCCAAACGGAGGTGCCTCTTGAGCTTCTCCATCAGCAGGTGGGGGAGGCGGCGGCCGTCGTCGCGCACACAGGTGCCATGGCTTGCCGCCAACTGCGCTACGCGTGATCCGCGGGCGTTCGTTGAGCTGCGCGGTATCCGATGCGTCGAGCACGTGCACCACGCGGCAGTGTCGGGGAACCACCGGGCAATGGCCTCGTCGGCCCCTGCCCGGCGCCGGGCTCCCGGCGCGGGCAAGGTGTCCCTGCCGATTCACTGATTCAGCAGCCGGAGTCGGCGATGACGAAGTAGCCGGGGGAGGTTTCCTTCAGTGTGTGGGTGACGGCGACGTTGTACAGGCCCATGTTCTGGTCGGAGCCGTTGGCGTAGGTGTAGCCGCCGCTCTGGTGGGCGCGTCCGGCCTGAACCTGGTTGTAGTTGTTGTCGGTGTAGCACTGAGGCGCGGAGCCGGTCGTCGTCGCCGTGACCGACGTGGACGATGCGCCGACGGCGCCGGAGGAGTCGACCGCGGCGACGGTGTAGCTGTAGGAGGTTCCTGCGGACAGGCCGCTGTCGGTGTACGTGGTGCCCGTCGCGGAAGCGACCTTCGTTCCGTCGCGGTAGATGCTGTACGAGGCGGCGCCACTGACGGAGTTCCAGGACAGTGTGGCGCTGGTGTCGGTGGTGCCGGTCACCGTGAGGCCGGACGGGGCGGGCAGCGAACCGGTTCCGCCCTGGCCGCCGCTGCCGTCCAGGCCCCAGAACTTCGCGGTGTAGTAGCTGGAGCAGATGTAGTTGAGGTAGTAGGTCCCGGTGCTGCCGCACTGGTCCGCGCCGGAACCGGGGTTGACCGCGAGGCCGTGCGCCATGCCGGAGACCGAGAACAGGGCGACGGCGGGCTTGCCGGCGGAGTCGTTGTAGATGCTCTCGGTGGTGCCACCGGTCAGGCTCTGGGTGCTGGAGGCCGTCTGGCCGATGCCCCAGACGTCGGTCCACTGGTCGCGCAGCTCGGTGCCGTTGACCGGGGCCACGGTGGTGTCGGACGTGCCCTGCCAGATGGCGACCCTCGGCCACGGGCCCGAGTACCCGGGATCGGAGTTGCGGACCTTGTCACCCCACTGCGCCAGGGTGAGGTTCTGGCTGCTGTACTGGCAACCGGAGGCGGCGCTCTGGGTGGTGGCGCACTGCGCGGGGAGGCCGGAGTCGACGGAGCCGCCGGCGAAGACGTCCGGGTAGTCGGCGAGGAGGTCCGCGGTCATGCCGCCGCCGGCGGAGAGGCCGGTGACGAAGATGCGGCTGCGGTCCGAGCCGTACTGCGCCACGGCGGTGTCGACCATCTGCATGACGGAGGCTGCCTCGCCCTTGCCCCGGGTGTCCTTGGTGGAATCGAACCAGCTGAAGCAGGACAGGCTGTTGTTGGCAGAGCTGGTCTGCGGGTAGACGACGGCGAAGCCCCACTGGTCGGCGAACTTCTGCCAGCCGGAGTGCGTGTGGTAGTCGCTCGCCGACTGGGTGCACCCGTGCAGCGCCACGACCAGCGGTGCGTCGGTGGGGAGGTTGGCCGGTGCGTATTCGTACATCGCCAGGTTGCCGGGGTTCGAGCCGAAGTTGGCGACCTGCTGGAGGGTGCCTGCGGCTTCGGCGGTCGGAGCGAGGGGGGAGACGGCGGTCAGGCCCGCGGCGAACGCGCCCAGTGCGGCTGCCAGTGCGGTGCGCCGGAAGATTCTGCGCCAGGTGGGGTGAAGCATAGGTGCGGCTCCGATGTGTGTGGGGAGACAGCATGGGCGGGCGCGGCACGGTGTCCGGAGGTCCTGCTTCTTCGGTCTGTCCCGTGCCGGTCCCTTTGGCCGGGCGCCACGCGCAGCCGCGCCCGGCTCGGTGGCGTGCCGGCTTGCTGGAAGCGGACGGTACGACCGGTCGGCTCGTCCGTGACATGTGGGGGGCAGCCAGGAATGCAACGGCCGACGTGGTCCGCGCGACCATGGTGTCGACGGTGACGCTGTGACACGGGCGGGCCGCGCGGGCGGGCGCACCCTCGTATCGGGTTCTTCGGGCACGCTGGGCCGAGGGGAGCGGGTGTCGGCCGCCTGGACATGGTGACGGAAACCATGTGGAATTCAAGAAATGTGTAGGTGACCCACGTGTCTCACCTCATGGTTCCTACCTACCGTGTTCGGCCATGGACAGCGCCAAGAGCTCCCTGGAGGGCTCGCCCCAGCATCCCGGGCCCGGTCACACCACCGCGTCCGATCCGGCCGGGACCCGATTCCTCACCGGGCACAAAGCCCTGGTCACCGGTGCGGCCAGCGGGATAGGCCGGGCCTGCGCCGAGGCCTTCGCCGCGGCCGGTGCCGAGGTCTACGTGGTCGACCGGGCCGCCGAGGCCGCCAAGGAGGTGGCCGAGGCGATCGGGGGCATCGCCGTCGTGGCCGACCTCTCCGAGGCCGACGTCGTGGACGCGTTGCCGGACGACGCCGACATCGTGGTCAACAACGCCGGCCTGCAGCACATTGCACCCGTGCACGAGTTCCCCCCGGAACGCTTCACACTGATCCAGAGGGTGATGGTCGAGGCACCGTTCCGGATCCTGCGCCGCACCCTGCCTCACATGTACGCACAGGGGTGGGGCAGGGTCGTCAACATCTCCTCGGTGCACGGCCTGAGGGCCAGCGCCTACAAATCGGCGTACGTCACGGCGAAGCACGCCCTGGAGGGCCTGAGCAAGGTGGTCGCCCTGGAGGGCGCCGCGCACGGTGTGACCAGCAACTGCATCAACCCCGGCTACGTCCGCACACCGCTGGTGGAGGAGCAGATCGCCAACCAGGCGCTGGCCCACGGCATCCCGGCGGCGGATGTGATGGACCAGGTGTTCCTGGAACGCACCGCGATCAAGCGCCTGATCGAGCCGGCCGAGGTGGCCGAGGCGGCCCTGTGGCTGTGCACCGGTCAGAGCAGTTACATCACCGGCAGCTCCATCCCCCTGGACGGCGGCTGGACGGCCCACTGACGGGCCGTCACCCACCGGCCGGCGTCCTGTCGGTCTCACCAACGAACTCCCCCGGCCCCCTCCGTTCGTCCCCCAGCGTCGGCCGGCCCGGCGGTTTCCGCTCCCCTCTCACTCCGAAACGGTGACAACCATGCCCAGCGCTCACAACGCCGTGAACGACACAGGCACCTCGACAAGGCCGGGCGGCCTGCGCAAGATCGTCGCGGCCAGCCTCATCGGCACCACCATCGAGTGGTACGACTACTTCCTCTACGGTTCGGCCGCCGCCCTGGTCTTCGGCCGCGTGTTCTTCCCCGAGTCGGACCCGCTGACCGGCACCCTGCTGTCCTTCCTCACCTATGCCATCGGCTTCGCCGCCCGCCCGATCGGCGCCGTGGTCTTCGGCCACTTCGGCGACCGCCTCGGCCGCAAGAAGCTCCTGGTGATCAGCCTGCTGATGATGGGCCTGTCCACCGCCCTGATCGGCTGCGTCCCCGGCTACGACACGATCGGCGTCGCTGCCCCCCTGCTGCTGACCACCCTGCGCCTGATCCAGGGCTTCGCCCTGGGCGGCGAGTGGGGCGGCGCCGTACTGCTGGTGTCCGAACACGGGGATGCGAACAGGCGCGGATTCTGGGCGTCCTGGCCGCAGGGAGGCGCACCGGCCGGCAACCTGGTCGCCGTCGGAGTGCTCTCCCTGATGACCAGCACGCTCAGCGACGACGCGTTCAACTCCTGGGGCTGGCGGGTGCCCTTCCTGCTCTCCGCCGTGCTGGTCATGATCGGTCTGTGGATCCGGCTGTCCGTCGACGAGTCCCCGCTGTTCAAGGAAGCGCTGGCCAAGGCAGAGCGGCGCAAGGCGGAGCAGCGGACCGAACAGCTGCCGTTCGTCGCGGTCCTGCGCCACCACTGGCGGGACATCCTGGTCGCGATGGGCGCGCGGATGGCCGAGAACATCTCGTACTACGTGATCACCGCCTTCGTCCTCACCTATTGCGTCGACCACCTCAAGATCGACAAGCAGACGTCACTGAACGCGGTTCTCATCGGCTCGGCCGTGCAGTTCTGCCTGATCCCGCTGTTCGGCGCGCTCTCCGACCGGGTCGGCCGCAAGCCGGTGTACCTGGTGGGGGCGGTCGGTGTCGGCCTGTGGTCCTGGGCGTTCTTCGCGCTGCTGGACACCAGGTCGTTCCCCGCGCTCGTGCTGGCCGTCACCGCCGGGCTGATCTTCCACAGCGCCATGTACGCGCCGCAGGCGGCGTTCTTCTCCGAGCTGTTCGCCACCCGGATGCGCTACACCGGCGCCTCCATCGGCGCCCAGCTCTCCTCGGTGGCGGCCGGCGCCCCGGCCCCGCTGATCGCCACCGCGCTCCTCGGCTCCTACGGCAACTCCACCCCGATCTCGGTGTACGTCAGCCTGGCCGCCCTGATCACCGTGATCGCCGTCGTCGCCGCCCGCGAGACGCGCGGCCAGGACCTGGCCGCGATCGACCCTGACGACTCCGCGGTACGGCCGGCCCCGGACCAGCAGACGACCGCGTCCGCCTGACGGCCCCGCGACACCGACCGGCCGGAGGGCCGGATCCCACGCCTCTCACCGGCTGAGGAGGGCTGGGTCCTGCCCGCAGGGGCAGGACCCCAACCTCCTCAGCCGTGCACCCATTTCACCACCCACCGACCTCGCAACGGTTGCCCGCCCATGTCGCACACGCCCGCCTCCGTCACCCCCCATCTACGCCGACTGCTCGAACTCCTCGCCGCGGGCGCACCCGCCGAGGACCTCGGCGCCGTCGCCGTCGACGCCCGCCGCACTGGTGCCGCCGCCCAGGATCTCGCGGAACTCGAGCAGGCCACCGAAGCGGCGCTGCGCGTACAGAGCACACTCAGGCAGCACCGGCGCCGGGAGGCGGAGCTGACCGCGCTCTTCGACACCGCGGGCGACCTCGCGGCGCTGCGCGACCTCGACGCCGTGCTCCGCTCCATCGTCCGGCGAGCCCGAATGCTCCTGGGCACCGACACGGCCTACCTCACGCTGCCCGACGAGGAGGCCGGGGACACCTACATGCGAGTCACCGACGGCTCGGTGTCGGAGCTGTTCCAGAGCCTGCGCCTTCAGCTGGGCGAGGGTCTGGGCGGTCTGGTGGCGCAGACAGCCCGCCCCTACGCCTCCCCGGACTACCGCACCGACGACCGCTTCCTGCACACCGGCAGCATCGACGCAGGTGTTCTCGACGAGGGCCTGGTCGCGATTCTCGGCGTACCCCTGCTGCTGGGGTCGGGAAGCGGCGGCCAGGTCATCGGGGCACTCTTCGCCGCGGACCGCACGCCGCGCACCTTCGCCCCGGACGAGGTCGCCCTGCTGTGTTCGCTGGCCGACCACGCCGCCATCGCCATCGACACCGCGAAGGCCATGTCCGACGCACGGATCGCGCTTGCCGAGCTGGCCGAGGCCAACGCCGTGATCCGGGAGCACTCCGCCGCCATGCAGCGTGCCGAGGAGTCCCATGACCGGCTCACCGACCTGGTGCTGCGCGGCGGTGACGTCTCGGACGTGGCCACCGCCGTGGCCGCTCTGCTGAAGGGGCACGTCGCGGTCCACGACAGTTCCGGATGGCCGCTCACCGCGGTCGGCGAGCACGGCGGCGCGTTCGCCAGGACCCCGGAGGACACCGGCAATGCCGAGGAGGCGGCGGCGCTGGTCGAGGCAGCGAGGAGGTCACGCGCGGCCGCCCACGCGGTGTTCCGCGACGGCCGGTGGGTCTGCGCGGTGCTCGCCGGGCAGGAACTGCTGGGCTCTCTGGTCCTGTACGGGCGGCCCGATCTGGACGGCCCCGACCGGCGCCTGTTCGAGCGGAGCAGCGTCGTCACCTCCCTGCTGCTCCTGCTGAGGCGTTCGGTCGCGGAGACCGAGAACCGGGTCCGCGGCGACCTGATCACCGATCTGCTCACCGCACCCGACCGCGACCCGGCCGGCCTGGTGGCCCGCGGCCGCCGCCTCGGCATCGACCTCGACCGGCCCCACATCCTGCTCGTCGCCCGGACCGGCGACGCGGCCCGGCATCGACTCGCCGACGCCGCCGTGCAGTACTTGTTCGGGTGCGGCGGCGTCAGCGCGGAACACGACAGCGCCGTCGTGCTGCTGCTCCCGTGCGACGGCACCGCGCCCGGTGAGGCGGCCGGCGTCGCCGCCGGGCAACTCGGCCGGCTGACCGACGCGCCGGTCACGGTGGCCGGCGCCGGACCGGCCGCCGGACCGCGGGCCATCGCCGACGCGCACGACGAGGGACTGCGCTGTCTGCGCGCCCTACAGGTGCTCGGCCGCGACGGGCACGGGGCGAGCGTCGCCGAACTCGGCTTCATGGGCGTGCTGTTGGGCGACCGTCATGACGTGGACGGCTTCGTCACCGCCGCGTTGGGACCGCTGCTGGAGTACGACGCCCAGCGCGGCACCCAACTCGTCCGCACCCTGAGCGCCTACTTCGGCTGCGGCGGGAGCCTGACCCGGGCGAAGGAGGAACTACACGTGCATGTGAACACGGTCGTGCAGCGGCTGGACCGCATCCAGGCGCTGCTCGGCCCCGACTGGAACACCCCCGAGCAGGCCCTGGAACTCCAACTCGCCCTGCGCCTGCATCTGCTGTCGGGCGCATGACCGCCGGCCGGACCGCGCGCCATGGCCCGCCCATGCCGGCCGGGCCAACGGCCGCTCGAGAGGGGCGTCGTGCCCGGACCGGCCCCCTGCGGGCGCTCGCGGGGCATCGCGCCGTGCGGCGTCGGTCCCGGAGGGGATCCGGCGTGCTCACTGCGACGGCCTGCTACCCGGCCCTTCGGTTCCTGCCGCACCGGCCGCGGCCAGCAGGTGCTGTGCCACGACCCGGGCGCCCTCGTCGCCGACGAGGATCGTGTAGTGGTTGGTGCCGGGTACGAGTCGGGTGCGCACCAGGTGGGGGTCGAGGCCGGCGGCGGCGAGCCGCTGCTCGTCGTACAGGCCCTGCGGCTCGTCCATCAGACCGCGTTCCGCCCACAGCAGTACGGCCGGACGGGGCAGCCGGTGCACCGCGCCCGACACCTCCGTACCGAGTTGGTCCACGCCGTCGGTGCGCACTGCCTCGAGGCTGCAGGAGGAGCGCAGTTCGGGCTCCTTCCCCACCAGGTCGCGCTGGATGTAGGCGTCCACCCACGGCGACCAGGAGCCGGCGAAGGCTGGATGCCGCTGCCAGAAGGCCCGGTAGGCCGCCCGGTCCGGAAACGCCATCGACAACCGTCGCATGGCCGGGCCGAGCACCGAGGTGATCAGCTCGTCGGGGTCCAGGCCGACCGGAACGGGGAAGCCCACACCGCCGTCGATCAGCAGCAGAGCCGACAGCAGGTGCGGGTGGCGCACCGCGGTCAGGGCCGCGGTGAAGGCCCCCATGGAGTGGCCGGTCAGCACCACCCGTTCAACGCCCAGGGTGTCCACCACGGCGGCCATGTCGTCGGCGTGGACCGCGATGCCGTAGGGGCCGGGCACGCGTCCGCTGCGGCCCCGGCCGCGCAGGTCGGGGGCCACCAGGGTGACCCGGCCGGCCAGGTGGTGGGCGACGCGCGCCCAGCTCAGGCCGTTGGCGGTGATGCCGTGCAGCGCCAGTACCACCGGCGCGCCCGGGTCGTCGGCAGGCCAGCGCGACACGGCCAGCTCGCCGCCGCGCACCGGCACATGAAGCTCGTCGTAAGCGGGGACCGCGGCGTCCTGGCGGGCCGCCGTCGTGTCGTTTCGCGGAGTGCGGCTCATGGCTGGAGGACCTCCTCGCGGTCGGCGGCGCGGGACGTGCGGGCGACGGTGCGCAGCCGGGCCGGCAGCCGCGCCACGCCGCCGGGCAGCAGGTATATCACCGTGACGAACAGGGCACCGAGCAGGAACAGCGGCTGCGAGAGCGGCACCCGCAGCACGGAGGGCAGGCCGGTGACCGCGCCCGAACCGGCCAGGTCGCCGAGCCGGTGGTCGGCCCAGGTGTAGACGATGCCGCCGATCAGTGGGCCCCACCGGGTGCCCGAACCACCCAGCACCACCATCACCAGCAGCGACAGGGTGAAGTCGGAGGTGGTCGTCTGCGGAGTGGCACCTCCGGTCAGCAGCAGGTACACGATGCCGCCGAGCGCGGCCAGGGTGCCGGCCAGGACGAACGCGGCCAGTTTGAAGCCGTACGGCCGCAGGCCCAGCACCTCCACGCGGCGTTCGTTCTCCTTGATGCCCTCCCAGACCCGGCCGATGGGCGAGCGGACCGTCCACTGCACGACGGCCAGCACGAGCACGAGATAGGCCAGGGCGATCCAGTACAGGTTGGCGGTGTGCTCGATGCCGACCAGTGAGGCGGGCAGCCGGTCGGCGGGCGCGGCTCTGCCCTCCTCGCCACCGGTGACGCCTCCGGGGTCGCGCTGCACGAGGATCGACCCGGCCTGTGCGAAGGCGAGGGTCACCATGGAGAACCCGATGCCGCTGACCCGCAGGCCGACCGCGCCCAGCAGGGCGGACAGCGCCACGCCCGCGAGCAGGCCGAGCAGGGCGGACACCGCGAACGGCAAGCCCGCCTCCAGCATGACGGTGTTGGTGACGTAGGTACCGGTGGCGAAGTAGAGGGCGTGCCCGAAGGACAGCAGTCCGGTGCGGCCGAGCAGCAGGTCGTAGCCGGTGGCCAGGGCGCCGAACACCAGGCACAGAGCGAGCAGTTGGAGGTTCCCGGGACTGCCGAGGGGACCGTCCAGGAGACCCGGCAGCGGCAGCGCGCTGTAGGGCACGGTGAAGAGCACGACGAGCAGCAGGGCAGGCCACCAGCGGGTGGCGCGCCGCAGCCGTTGGGAGCGGGTGGCGACGGTGTGGTCCGCTGTGCGGGCCCGGCCGCGCGGCTGGGTGGCGGTGGTCATGCGAGCCTCCCGGTGAGCCCACGCGGCCGGACGAGCAGCAGGGCGGCGAGCAGGACGACGACGGCGAGGTCGCCGAGCCCGGCGGTGGTGTAGTAGTTGGCGAACTGCTGGACGAGGCCCACGGCGACCGAGGCCAGGGCGGCGCCGGTGAGCGAGCCCATGCCGCCCGTCACGACGACCACGAAGGCGAAGACGAGCAGCGAGGTGCCCTGTTCGGGGTCCACCGAACCGAAGTAGAGGCCGCCGAGGGCACCGCCGAGGGCCGCCGCCGCGCCGCCGATGGCGAAGACGAGCGTGAATGCCTTGCGCACGTCGATGCCTAGCGCGGTGACCATCGCCCGGTCCTCCACCCCGGCGCGGACGACGAGTCCGTGCCGGGTGCGGCCGAGGAACAGCTTGAGCGCGGTCAGCACCACGAGCGCGGCGGCGATCAACACCAGGCGGTTGAGCGGCACTTCGGCGCTCAGCAGGCCGAAGGTGCCGGACAGTGCCTTCGGCCCGGGGAAGGTCCGCGCGTCGGATCCCCAGATCGCGGACAGCAGGGCCGGCACGGCCAGGCCCACGCCCACCGTCGCGAGGATCTGCTCGCGGGGGCGGCTGTAGAGCGGCCGGATCACGGTGAGTTCGAGCAGCACGGCGGCGACGGTGCCCACCGTGGTGCCGAAGACGACGGCAAGGGCGAATCCCGCGCCGCCGGGGCCGGCGCCGGGCAGGTGGCCGGAGGCGGCCCACCAGGTGCCGTAGGCGCCGACGGACAACAGGGCTCCGTGGGCGAAGTTGAGCACGTCCATCAGCCCGAAGATCAGCGACAGGCCGGAGGCGATCAGGAAGTACAGGGCGCCCAGGCCGAGCCCGGTGCAGGTGAGCAGCACGACGGTGGACATCAGGCGTCTGCCTCCGTGGTCCGGGCGGCGAGGGGCGCCGCGGTGGGAACGGACGGGCCTGCGGGCCCCGTTGCGGTGCCGCCGTGGCCGGCGCTGCCGACACCGAGCAGCCGACGGGCCGCCTCGGCGTCGGCGAGCAGGTCGGCGGCCGGGCCCCGGTGCGCGGTGCGGCCGTCGGCGAGGACGACGCAGTGACGGGCGAGACGGCGCACCACGGCGAGGTTCTGCTCCACGAGCAGCACCGGCACCGCCTCGGCGGCCCGCTCCAGCACCTGGGCGACCTCGGTGACCACCTTGGGCGCCAGGCCCTTGGTGGGCTCGTCGGCGATGATCAGCCGGTTTTCGTTGAGGAGGGTCCGGGCGATGGCGACCATCTGCTGCTGGCCACCGGACAGGGTGCCCGCGGCCTGCCGGGCGCGTCGTCGCAGCTCCGGGAACAGCTCGTACACCAGGTCGTAGGCCGGTGTGCCGGCGCCCGGTCGCTCGGCGAGGCGCAGGTTCTCGGCCACGGAGAGGGTGGCGAACACGCCGCGGTCCTCGGGGGCGTAGCCGATGCCCCTGCGCACCAGGGTGTGGGTGGCCAGCCGTACGGTCTCCTCGCCTGCCAGCAGCACGCTGCCGGTGCGCGGGACCAGACCGAGGATGCCGCGTACGGTGGTCGTCTTTCCGGCGCCGTTGCGGCCCAGCAGCGCGGTGGTGCCGGAGGCGGCCACCTCCAGGTCGACGCCGTGCAGGATGTGCCTGCCGCCGATCACGACTCGCAGATCGCTGACGGTGAGCAGGGGTGCCGGGGCGGGGGTCACAGCTCCTCCCCGAGGTAGGCCTGTTGCACGGTGGGATCGGCCATCACGGCGTCCGGGGTGTCCAGCGCCAGCAGCGTGCCGTGATGCATCACGGCCAGCCGGTCGGCCAGGTCCAGCAGGACGTCCATGTGGTGCTCGACCATGAGCACGGTGCGTCCCTCCTCCTTGTGCAGCGACCGGATGAGGTCGGTCAGCGTGGGCACCTCCTCGGCGCTCACGCCCGCCATCGGCTCGTCCAGCAGCATCAGCCGGGGCTCGCCTACCAGCAGGACCGCGAGTTCGAGCTTGCGCTTCTCGCCGTGCGAGAGGGCGTCGGCGCAGGTGTCGGCGCGGTGCGCGAGCTGCGTGCGTGCCAGCACCCGGTCGACCTGCTCCGGGTAGGTGTCGGCGCGTCGCCAGACCCGGTACGACCCTCCACGGGCGGCCTGGGCCGCCAGCCCCACGTGGTCGGCGACCGTCATGCCCGGCCACAGGCTGGAGGTCTGGAAGGTCCGCCCGAGGCCGCGCCGGGCCCGGGCGTAGGCGGCCTCGGCGGTGACGTCGCGGCCGTCCAGTTCGATGGTGCCCCGCGAGACCGGGCTGAGGCCGCTGACCAGGTTGAACAGGGAGGTTTTGCCTGCGCCGTTGGGGCCGATGAAGGCCAGGAACTCGCCTTCACGGACGTCGAAGGACACCGAGTCGACGATGGTCGCGCCGCCCACCGTCCAGCCGATGTCGCGCAGCCGGAGCACCGGCGCCGGGGAGGTGCGGGCCTGCCTGGCGTCCGGAGCGCCCGCGGCGCTCGGTGACGTCGTGTTCGAGGAGGACATCCGCTCAGCCCGCCGTCTTCGTGGCCGGTGGTGCGACCTGTGTCATCGGGATGCTGTCGATCAGCTCGGGGCGGGCGGCCTTGTCGCTGCCCTTGAGGCGGGCCGTGAACATCGGCTGCAGCAGGGCGTGGTCCGCCGCGCGGATCTGCTCCTTGCCCTTGGGCCCGTCGAAGGTCCAGCCCTGAAGCGCCTTGACCATGGCGGCGGTGTCGGTCGCGCTGCCCGACTCGATCGCGTGCACGATCATCTGGGCGGCCGTGAAGCCGTCGGGGCTGAACAGGTCGGGGGTGCCGCCGGCCTGGGTGATGCCGTCGAGCATGGCCTTCTCCACGGAGTTGCCGCCCCCGGCGCCAGGGAAGTAGTGCGCGAGGAAGGCGACCTTGGAGCCCGCCGTACCGAAGATCGGGTAGGAGGCGGTGCCTGCGAGTCCGGTGACGACCTTGCTCGCGTCCAGCACGCCCTGCTGGTCGAGCGCGGTCCACAGGGCGGGAGCGGTGGCGCCCGCCCAGGCGACGAACACCAGGTCCGGCTTGCCGGCCCTGGTCTGGCGGGCGAAGGGGGTGAGGTCGGTGGCGCTGGGCGGGGCGAGTACGGAGCCGACGTGCGCGCCCTCCTTACCGAGGACGGCCTTCACCGCGGCCACGTTGGCCTGTCCGAACGCCGAGTTCTGGGCGAGCACGGTGACCTTCTTGCCCTGGGCGTCGCCGAGCAGGGTGCCGGCGGTGAGGATGTCCTGGTAGGACTGGCGGCCCGAGCGGAAGGTGTAGGCGTTGACGCCGGTGACCGCGTCGGTGGCGGCCGGACCGCTGACGTACAGCACCTTGTTCTGCGCGGCCAGCGGCGCCATCTGCAGGGCCACACCGGAGTCGGTGGTGCCAGCGAGGATCTTGTAGCCCTCGCCGACGAGGGTCTTGGCCGCGGCGACGGCCTTCGCCGGGTCGCCCGCGTCGTCCTGTTCCATCACCTGGATCGGGTGGCCGCCGGCCTTGTTCGTCCCGTGCGTCGCGTAGGTGAGGCCCGCCTTGAAACCCTCCTCGTACTGCTGGCCGTAGGCGGCGAGGAGTCCGCTGCGGGAGTAGACCAGTCCGACCTTCACCGGGGCGTCCTTGCCGCCCGAGCCGGCGGACGCGGTGCCGGCGGTGCCGGCCGAGGAGCAGCCCGCGACCAGGGCGCCGACCGCGATGAGGGTGAGTGCGCGTACGGATCTGCTTCTGAACCTGTCCGTGAGGCTGGAACGCATGACGATCGGCTCCTGACGGTGTGTCGTGCGTCCGCCGCCGGTTCTCCATCGGCCTCGTCCGTGACGGTGACCGGGTACGCGACGACGGCGGCGCGGTGCGTGGTGGCCGGAACCCTAGGAGCGCCGTACGACCGGCGGCATGTTGTCAGTCACTGCTCTTTGAGGCCGAGTCATGGCATGGGCACACATGGTCCGCTCGTGACGGTACAGGCAAGGCTGAGAAACGGCTGGTCCTGGTCGCGTTGTGGTCGGGCCGGCCGGCGAACGGAACGGACCCCCTGGAGAAGGAAACGGCATGGACAAAGTGATGGCCGCGGCCGCGCAGGCAGTGGCGGACATCCCTGACGGTGCGACACTCGCGGTCGGCGGGTTCGGCCTGTGCGGCATCCCCTCGACGCTGATCGCCGCGCTGGCCGAGACGAACGCGTCCGGCCTGCGGGTCGTGTCCAACAACTGCGGCGTGGACGACTGGGGGCTGGGTCTGCTGCTGCGGGCCGGCCGGATCGCCCGGATGACCTCTTCCTACGTCGGCGAGAACAAGGAGTTCGCCCGCCAGTACCTGGCCGGCGAACTGGAGCTGGAACTGACACCGCAGGGCACGCTCGCCGAGCGGCTGCGGGCCGGCGGCACCGGCATTCCCGCGTTCTACACCCCGGCGGGTGTGGGCACGCAGGTCGAGGAGGGCGGCCTGCCCTGGCGCCACACCGCCGACGGCGGCGTGGCGGTGGCCTCCCCGCCCAAGGAGTCACGGGAGTTCGGCGGCCGCCGCTATCTGCTGGAGGAGGCCATCACCGCCGACTTCGCCCTGGTGCGGGCCGCGGTCGCCGACCGGCACGGCAACTGCCTCTTCCACGCGGCGGCGCGCAACTTCAATCCGCTGTGCGCGATGGCCGGGCGTGTGACCGTGGTGGAAGCCGAACAGATCGTCGCGGCAGGCGAACTGCCACCGGACGCCGTCCATCTGCCAGGCGTGTATGTGGATCGTGTGGTCCCCGCCGACAGCTCGCTGGCCAAGCGCATCGAGCGCCGCACCGTCCGCCCCGCGCCCACCGGCACCCAAGCAGCCGTGTCGCGCGACGACTCCGAAGAGAAGTGACCATGCCCCTCGACCGCGACCAGCTCGCCGCCCGCGCCGCCAGGGAACTGCGCGACGGCCAGTACGTCAACCTGGGTATGGGCCTGCCGACCCTGATCCCCAATCACCTGCCGGACGGAGTGCACGTGGTGCTGCACTCCGAGAACGGCATCCTGGGCGTGGGCCCCTACCCGTACGAAGGCGAGGAGCACCCCGACCTGATCAACGCGGGAAAGGAGACGGTGACCACCATCCCTGGCACGTCGTACTTCGACTCGGCCTTCTCCTTCGGCATGATCCGGGCCGGCCGGATCGACGTCTCCGTGCTCGGCGCCATGCAGGTGCCGGCCCAGGGCGACCTGGCCAACTGGATGATCCCCGGCAAGATGGTCAAGGGTATGGGCGGTGCGATGGACCTGGTCCACGGCGCCCGCCGGCTCGTGGTCGTGATGGAGCACGTCGCCAAGGACGGCAGCCCCAAGATCGTCGAGGAGTTGAGCCTTCCCGCCACGGGTCGCCGTGTGGTGGACCGGGTCATCACCGACCTGGCCGTCATCGACGTCACCGCCGAGGGGCTGCGATTGGTGGAGACCGCTCCGGGCATCACCGTGGAGGAGGTCCTGGCCGCAACCGGCGCCGAACTTCTGGTCGACACGACGGTGGAGGCGCGGGCTCCCGCTCCCTGACACGATGATCCCGGAGAGCCGATGCAGCCGGGCGCCCGTCCCTGGCCCGGCGATTCGGGAGACGGGCGTCTGCTCCTGCACGGTCAGCACCGAGTGCCGGGGCAGTCCCTCCTCCATCGGCGAGTTCCCCAAGCTTGGCTTCGTACATGGCAAGGAGTAGTGCTCCGACAGCAGTTCGGGCGCCACCGAGGACGCCGGCCCCTCTCGGATGCTCACGGCTTCGGGAGGCGCCGCGGACGCTCGGGAGGCGGCGACTGTGCTCCAAGCGTCTAAGGACGGTCACCGGCTGAGGACAAAGGCGCTGGCTACGGGCGTAGGCAGCGGTCGGTCACGGCCGCGCTGTCGCCGACCGCCACCTCCCGGACCAGAGGCGCCTTCGCCACTCGCGTACAGAGCCGCCCGGTGGTTTCGGATCCAACCGCGCAGGCCGCCCGGTGCACGCCGCGGACAGCGGGCATCTCGCGATGCCAACGAGGACTGACGGGCTCGGCACTGACGGTCAGCAGTCCCGCGAAAAGGTCGCGGGGCCCTCGAACCGGCCGTACTGTCGCAACACCACGGCTCCACCGGGGCAATCCGCAACAGCGAGGCCGGCCGTCAGCCGTCGACCAGCCGACCTCACCACTTGAACTCCGTTCGAATTCTGAGCTGGGTGCCAACACCGCCCCGTCGGGCTGTCATGTCATTCCCAGCTCAGAAGCAGGCACTCAGGCTCGACGGTAGCTGTCGACCGGGCCGCCCCAGCCGCCGGGAGGCCCGTCAAAGTCGATCACGAGCGAGGAGCCGTCCGGGTCCACCTTCAGGTGCCCCAGGCCGCGCCCGCCGTCCTTGCCGCCCTGGCACGTGTAGGTGATGGTCGCGGATTCCTGGCCGCCCTTCTTCGCCGGCACGAAGGTGCCCGTGCACGAGAGCTTCGCGCCCTTGGCTGTGGCCTTGCCGTGCTTGATGACCAGGGTGTCCAGCGTTGAGTCGTCGGGGGTAGCGATGTATTTCCAGGTGCCGGCCGCTCGTTCGAGGAGCGTGCCGTGAGACGCGGCTGCCCCGGCCTGCTTTCCCGCCACGCCAGTGGTGGCATGTGCCGTGCCGTCTGGCGTCTTCCCACCCGCGCTCTTGCTACTGCACCCGGTGGCCATCACGACCACCGCAAGCGTTGCGGCAGCTATCCATCGCGCCTTGCGCACAACAACATCCGTTCTCTCTTTGCGTCTTTACAACCCGAAAACGTAACAGATGCCTGCGGGCGAGCCGAACCTGCTCTCCACTGCCTGCGGTTCGCCAAGTTGACGCTGCGCCTGTGTGCCCGAGGGGCTGCGGTGCCGCCTTCGATCCGTACCCGGATGTTGACCTTGCCCGAGCGGACGTACCCGCAGACGGAGTCGTCGGCTGAGACCGGGGTTGATGACCGGCACGAACTCTCCCCCGGAAACGGGGACTTCAACTGTCGCCAGCTGTTCCCCGGCTGCGATTGAAGTCCTCCCAGGCCTGCCGCTGGATCTCCTCCGGATTCGCGAGGAGCTCCTCCAGGGGCTCCGCGGCCTCGGAAGAGGGAGGGGGCAGGTGGGTCAGCGTGTCGTAGAGGTACGCGCAGGCTTCGGTCTCAGTGCCGAAGCGCCGCATGACACTGTCCTGGGAGCGTTGGCGCAGGCCGACGGTCCAGGCGTCCGCCTCACGGCGCAGGAAGTAGTAGGCGTCGAGTTGGATGGGCACGTCGTGGACACCGGCAATCTCGTAGAGGGCCTCGGGAACGGCCGCCTCGCGGAGTCTTTCGACGAGTTCTGCGCTGTCCATGAGGTCCGTCCCTTTTCGTTCCCCAGCGGTGGCCCGACCGGGTGGGTCCCGCGGCCACCCCGGGCATGGTTTTCGTCAGGTGGGGATTTCCACCAGCTTGTGATGGTCGACAAGCGTGGGGATGGTGTCCGTCGAGTAGTACTGGAGGCCCAGTCCGGGCTGGCCGAACCAGGGCCGGATCGGGCCGGCCTCGACGGTGAACGGCTGAGTGACCCGGTAGAGGTGGTAGCTGTACGGGCAGTACTCGACGTACTGGTCAAGGTTGCTCGGCGGGATCGCGCGCTTGGCGTACGGCGTGCCCGCGGGGGCGAGGAAGTTGCCGTGGCCGCTGCCGAAGAGGTCCACCAGCTGGCCCTTGCGGAGTGTCAGGGGGTGCTCGACCGGTTTGCCGTTCTTCAGCACGAAGCCGTGGTTGTCGGGATACCACCAGCCCATTTTCCCCGTCGCGGGGTCCGTCTCCCAGTAGCAGGCGAGGAACGTGTTGGCGGAGGTGTGGTCCGTGCGCTGATAGCCCTTCAGCATCTTGCCGAGCGGCCCTGACCGGGGGAGGTATGTGGGCCCCAGCCGCCAGTCGCTGCGGTAGTAGGGCATGTACTGCTTTGTGGGGGCGGAGCTGGGTCCGCGGTCGCGGTGCGTGGTCGGGCAGTGAGCCTTGTTCCCCGCATGGGCGTGGTCGACGTGGGCCGTGGCCGGGGAGGTGCCGATCAGCAGGAGGAGCGATGCGACAGCGCTCCCCACGAAGGCGCGCGGTACGCGCATTCGGTGTCCCTTTCTCTTCCGGCGCCAACTGGGCGCCGCGTGGGGGCGGGCAACGGAGTTCGGTGACCAGCTGCCCGCCTCGTGGTGTGACAGGGATCAGTTCATGCGTGGCATGCGCACGAGGGGCGAAGGCGTGGCAGATAGTCACTCGAACCGATGATCGGAATTCCTCGGACAGTCGTACGGAGGGGTGATGCCCGGTCGGCCGAGGGGCACCCTGATGTGGCCGCGGGCGGGGGAGACAGTCAGTCGCGGGTCACCGGCCGGTCGATGCGGTAGAGGTAGTGGGTTCGGTCATCGACCGGGTTGTCGGGCTCCAGATTTCCGACCCCGACCCGGCGCAGTCCGGCGCGCTCGAGTGCCCGCCAAGAAGGGCGATTGGCTGCCACCACGGGGACGAGAACGCATGGGGCGGCCGGGTGTTCGGTCCAGGTTTGCATGATGATGGAGTGGATCATCGCCGTCCCGATGCCCTGACCGGTCTGGTGGGGATCGCCGATCAGGTAGTCGATGGTCATCGTGCCGTCAGGTACGGGGACGATGGCGGCCAGCTCGGTCAGGTACTCGGGGTAGTCCTGCAGGCGCGAACGCTGTACGAGACCGACTGGTCGGCCGTCGAGGAAGACGAGGAGGTCCTCCGAGGGCTCCTCACCCCGGGCAGCGGGACCGAAGTCGCGTGCCACCGCTTCCGCTGTCGTCTCGTGATTCCACCAACGCTTCACGTGGGGCTGCTGGAGCCACATCCGCAGCAGAGGGAAGTCCTGCTCCTCGATCCGACGCCACGTGATCTCCATGAGACCCCTCCGGGAATGCTCACTATTCCTCGCAGCGCGTGCTGCGCTTCCCCGGCCACCTCGGTCGACTCCGCATCCAGCTCGACCACCCTTGGGCCGATCTCGTCCTCCCTGCGCACCAGTCTGACCCGTGCGGGACACCCGCCGCCGCCCGATTTCCGCCCGGACCGCGGAGACGGAGGAATCACCGGCTTTTGAGGGCATCAGCGGCCCCGACGCCTCCTGGCGGCGCCGCTGCAGGTCAGCGACGGACTCAGCGCACCTCGCCGGTCGTGCACAGTAGGCGGCCGGCAAGACGAGTCGGCCGCCGGGGGCGGTGGTGTCCAGGTTCTCTCGGTGCGCACCAGCGGCTCGGCGACGACCGTGTCCGCGTCCTGCGTCGGCTCCTGAGTGAACGTCATGGCCCAGGGCGCGAAATCCCCTTGCTCAATGGTCAAGGATCGTTGACCATTGTTCGCATGCCTACCGATGATCTTCCCGAGACGTTTCACGTCACCACGGACGAGCAGCTACGCGCCGTCTCCAATCTCACGCGTCACCGGATCATGGCCGTGCTCCGCTTCGAGCCCGCGACGATCACGCAGATCGCCGAGCGAGTGGGCCTTGCGAAGGGGAGTTCCAGCTACCACGTGCGGCTGCTGGAACGGGTCGGCCTGGTGAAGGTGGTACGGACGCGGAAGGTCCGGGGCGTCACCGAGCGGTACTACGCGATGGCCGCACGGTCGATCGAGCTGCCGGACCCCGGGGTGGGGCAGCCCGATGTGCTGATGCGGCACGCGGTGACGGACCTGGAGGCGTCGCCGGCGGATGGCGAGCGGCATGTGCGGATGGCGCATCTGCGACTCACCGACGAGCAGTTCGCGCAACTGGGGGCGCGGCTGCAGGCACTGGCGGACGAGTACCGGGAGCTGTCCGATCCGTCGCTGCCGGATGCGTCACTCGTCTTCGCACTGTTCCACCCGGCACCGCGCGAGCAGGCCGAAAGGGGCGCCAAGTGACCTCAGACGTTCGGAGGTTGCCGACCGGATTCGGACGGCTGTGGACTGCGCAGACGGTGTCCTCGCTCGGTGACGGGGTGTCGCATGCCGCGCTGCCGCTGCTCGCGTTGACGTTGACGCGGGATCCGATGGCGCTCGCCGTCGTCACGGCCGCCGGGACGCTGCCGTGGCTGCTCTTCGGGGTGCTCGGTGGTGCGCTGGTGGACCGCTGGGACCGTCGGCGCACGATGTGGGTCATGGACGCGGCGCGTGCGGTGCTGCTCGCGATACCGGCGGCAGCGGCCGCGCTCGACGTGCTGAGCATTCCACTGCTCGCGGCGGTCGCCTTCCTGCTCGGCCTCGGCGGACTCTTCTTCGACACGGCCGCCACGGCCTATCTGCCGGATCTGCTCGGCCGCAACCCCGCACTTCTGGAGCGCGCCAACTCCCGCCTGCGCGGATCCCAGACCGCCGCGTCCGGCTTCGCGGGGCCGCCTGCGGGCAGTGCCCTGCTCGCGCTTGGGCGGGCGGTTCCGCTGCTCGCCGACGCGGTGTCGTTCGCGCTCTCCGCACTGCTCGTACGGTCGCTGCCCGCCGCACCCCAGCCCGTACCGCAGGCCCGTGAGTCGCTGCTGCGGCAGGCGCGGGCCGGGGCCTCGCATGTCTTCCAGGACCGGGTGCTGCTCGGCCTCGCGCTCCGCCCGGCGGTCGGGAACATCGCCTTCCTCGCCGTGGAGACCGTACTCGCTCTCTTCGCGCACGACCGCCTCGGCATCGACACCTACGGCTTCGGCCTGCTCCTCACGGCGGAGGCCACCGGCGGCCTGCTCGGCGCGGGCATCGCCTCCTACCTTGGCCGACGACTCGGCACCGGCACCGCATTGACCTGCACAGCCGCAGTCGAGGGACTCGCCATCCTGGGCCTTGCCGCCGCCGCGAACCCGTACGTGGCCGGCCTCGCACTCGCCGTCTGCGGGGCCGGAATGGGCGCCACGATGGTGCTCGGGCCCTCCCTCCGGCAGGCGATCGTCCCGGCCCACCTCATGGGCCGGGTCGCCTCCACCTCCCGCATGCTGGCCATGTGCGCCGCCCCCATCGGGGCCTTCCTGGGCGGCTGGCTGGCCACCACCTACGACGTCCGCACTCCGCTCTACGCAGCCGCCGTCCTCCTCCTGGCGATGACGGCCGTCACGGCATCCATGACCAGCAACCGCCGGGTCGAAGCGGCGCTGCGTGCCGCCGCCCCGGCCGGCGGTCCGGACCACCCGGTATCCAAGGATCCCGCCCAGGAGGGTGCCCGCGGGGCATAACGAGTGGCCGGGCCGGTCGGGTGTGCTGGCCGTCAGCCCTCGGCGGCGTCCAGGCGGCGGGTGTTCCACCGGACCACGGCGTTGAGGACCAGGCCGAGAGCGACGAGCTGGTCCGAACTAGCCCAGCATGGCGGTCAGTTGACGTTGCATCTAGCCTCCACCACGGAAAGCAGTTGTGGAGAAGCTGGACAGCTGGGCGTCGTTGGGCGTGTCGCGGACTACGACGGGGTGTCACTCTCGGCTGGTTCCTCCCCACCCGGGCCAGGATTGCCTGTGGGGAGAGGAATGTGCGAGTCTCTTACGTCATCTTTCTGAAAGGGCTGGTCGTGACACTGGGCATGGTTCTCGGCGACTTCTCCTCTCGCGCTTCGACGCGGGGGCGGTAGCCCGACCTGCCCTGACACTCGCGCCTGTGCTGCAGCACAGGCCGTGTCTCCTGCTCCTCGTCGAAGTGCTCTTCGTGCCCCTGCACGTTCCATCACGAGGAGTACATGGTGTCCACGATCCACTGGACCGAAGACCACACTGCCCGATCCGCCCGCTGGCATTCCGAGAGCGCCATGTCGCTTCCCGGACGGGTCGTCGTCGCGGATGACCGTATGAAAGCGGATACCGCCTACCGTCTTGCCTGCAAAGGCACGGCGCTCCTGTGGCGCGGCGACTTCCACAACGCACGGCAGTTACTGCGCGCGATGAGCCGCCGTATCGACCGGAAACTTCCCCGCTCGGGGGACAGCCCGGCTGAGTCCTTCCATCTGCACCGCCAGGCGCGCAGCCACCGGGCACGCGTGCTGAGCAGACTTCTTGTGCTGCTGGAGGACGGCTATTCCCTGGCTCTGCGCAGAGCTCCCGATGTGCGTCAGGCGTGCATCGAGGTGTACGGCTCACCGCACGAAGATGTGGTGGTCTCCTTCACAGAACTGCTGGGCGTAATCGGCGCCCAGCAGTGGCGTGAGAAGGGCGTGGTGGTGCCGGCCATCAACGCCCGCATCCACCCGCACTACGGCGTGTTCTCCCCGATCAGGGGCGAATACGTCGATCTGGTCGCACGGACACCGCTGCCCGCGTCGGTGAACCAGGATGCCGGTCGTCGTACCGCCTTCGACCTCGGCACGGGGACAGGCGTACTCGCCGTCGTCCTGGCCCACCGGGGGCTCGACCACATTGTGGCCACCGACATCAACCCGCGCGCACTGTCCTGTGCCCGCGAAAACGTCCACCGAATGAAGTTCGACGAACGCATCGATGTCATGGGTCCTGACCTGTTCCCCGAAGGCCGCGCCCACCTCATTGTCTGTAACCCGCCGTGGATTCCCTCCCGGCCGACCTCTGCTGTCGAGCAAGGCGTCTACGACCCGAACAGTGCCATGCTCCACGGATTCCTCAACGGGCTGGCTTCCCATCTCGAACCAGGCGGTGAAGGATGGCTCATCCTCTCGGACATTGCCGAACACCTCGGACTCAGGACGCGTCGCGAATTGCTGACCGTCATCCAAGCGGCGGGCCTGCGCGTGGTGGACAAGATCGACACCAGGCCGCGGCATCCGCGAGCTTCGGACACCACTGATCCCCTCCACGCTGCCCGCGCTGCGGAGGTCACATCGCTGTGGCGACTGGCCGGCAGTCGGACGTGAGCTTGTCGGCGGTGGAACGGAAGTCGGGCATGCCGAGGTCGACGGTGGCGTGCCGGGTGGCGAGGTCGCGCATCGCGGCGAGCCGATCGAAGCTCTGGCCCCGGGCATCGACAGGCGATCCCGACTGAAGAGGAGTGGGACGCCTTCCTCGCCCACGTCGAGAAACGGAAGGTGTCCATCGGCACCTGCGCACGCGCCTTCGGGACCCCATACATTCATGGGCACGCTTGCGTCAGATGCTCGCTCCTCCGACCTGACCCGGTCCTATGGGCACGGCTTGCCGACGTCCGCGACAACTTGATCGCCCGAATCACCGAAGCCGCGGCGGAAGGCGGCTCGGCGAGGGCGAAGGTCTCCAGGTCAGCCTGGCCGGCGCCGAGGAGAAGCTCCGCCGGCTCGATCGGGGCCACGGGCAGCATGCGGCCGTAGACCTTGGCATCCCCACCACGCGTCGTGATCGATGAACCCACGATGATTGGCCGCCGCACGGCCCTCAATCAAGATCGAGAGCAGGTTCAATGAAGCGTGCGTCAAAAACCCTTCAGAACACGATCAAGTGCCGCCCGACCTGCAGGTCCCCAGTTCGGCTTGCCGCCGGGAAGCCCCCGATCTCCGTTCTGCCCCATGAGCATCAGGAAGAGGCTCTTCATAGCGGCCAGCCCGCGGGCGCGCCGGATCGCCGCCTCGTCGGCATGCGCGTACATGTCGAAGAACCGTGAGGCCGTGCCCGCGGGTAGCAGCACCCATGCGGCGGCGAGGTCCCACGCTGGATCTCCGGCGAACATGTCGCCGAAGTCGACGATGCCCGAGAGAGTTCCGTCCGAGACGACGACGTTCGCGGGATGGAGGTCGCCGTGCACCCACACCGGAGGGCCCTCCCACGCGTGGGCCGCAACGGCGTCGTCCCAGACGGCCCGGACGTCGGCGGCGATGTCGTCGGGGGCAACGGCCTGGAAGAAGTTCTCGAAGCCGTCCGTGCAGTCCCTGGGATGGGCACCGCGGTCCGTAGCGATCGGCGCCTCGGCGGGTGCCTCCACGTGGAGCGCCTGGAGGAAGCCCGCCAGCGTGTCGGCCGCGTGGTCGCCGCGGCTGATCGAGGCGTGGTCCAGCGGCTCGCCGGGAACCCACGTCATCACGGTCCAGTGCTTGGGGAAGCGCTCGGACGGTTCGCCGAACCGCACCGGGGTCGGCACCGGTAGCGGCAGGCGCGGGGCCAGCACGGGAAGCCACCGCCGCTCCTTGAGCTGGAGCTCCGAGGTGGGGTCGATGCGCTGCATGCGCACGGCCAACTCGTCCCCGAGGCGCCACATCTGGTTGCCCCACCCGCCCGCCACCTCGCGGATGGCCAGCCCTGCAAGGTCTGGATGTTGCTCCTGCAGCAGGTCGCGGACCAGGTCTGCGGTGATCTCGATCTCGGTGTCGGTCATGCGAAGTCACAGTACTGAGGCGGCAGGCGGAGCGGTTCTCGCTCTCCGGCACATCTCGCTGTGTTCCCTCTGACATCACCAATTCGGTTCCAGGCAGCTACGGATCAGAGGCTTCGGGACGGAACGGCCCCAAGGTCCAGAGAAGCTGGCGTATTCGTGGACGCAGGGGGTCCCGAAGTCGCGTGCGCAGACGCCGAGGGCGTTCGACGGGACAGGCCTCGACCCTGCTTCCGTCCTCGACCGGTCGGTGCTCGTCGACCGCGATGTGCGGTGGAACGACAAGCGCTGCGTCAGGACGGAGCATTTCTTCATCGCCCAGTTCACCGCGGAGCAACCATCCCTGGTGCGGACCGGCCTGCTCCCCGACGAGCAGGTCAACCTGGACACACACCTGGATCGCACGGTCCGACCTGGACTCGCTACCGGACCCGGTCGAGCCGCCGCAGTTGCTGACCGTGCTCGGCGCTCTGGTGCCAGACGGCTCGTGGTGTGATCCGCTCAGTGCGTGTTCTCCTTGAAGCACACGACGTAACTCGTCGAGCCGACTTGTGTCAGGGAGCCCGTGGCTCCCTTCACGTCCCAGCAGGAGATGCTGGTGACGGCGTCTTTGATGCGCTTGAGCACTTTGTAGTCGGCGTGCGCATCACCGCAGTCGTGCATCTTGATGTGGGGATCCTTCGCGGTGCCCGTGTTCTCGAAGCAGTCGCCCGCCTGCACGCTGTCGGCGTCATCCGAGCCGCTGCTGAAACCGTTGACCGCGATGGACGCGGCGATGGACGCGACGAGGAGTCCAAGGATGATCCTGTTCCGGATGACTTTGCGGCGGTCAGGCGGGGACACGTCGAGCGGCGGCAGGGTGGCCAAGGAATTCCCCCGGAATCATGGTGGTGCTCTGAGCTGAGCCCCGAACACTAGCCGATGGCGAGCGACGGCACCCAACTCGCCTGCCGAACCTACGGCGCGGTGTCCACCAGATCCTGCCCCAGGGCTTCGCCCCCCCCGAGGTGACCTGTACACCGTGACCGATGTCGAGCCTCGGGAGCCGTGCCTTTCGGATCTTGAAGTGTGGCAGTCGAACGAGGGGCTCATTCAGGCACAGTCGCCGAGTTGGGACGGGCCACGCCGACGGCTCAGCGTGCGGTGTGCCCGGAACGGAGCTCGTCAGTGTCAACCGTCGTCAGCGCCACGGTCAGCGGCACGCCGGTGCCGGCCGCGGCGACCAGCCGCTCACGTACCTCGCGCGGTGTTCGAGGCCGCCAGCCGGGCCCATCACAGCAGCCAGAGTGGAACGTCACACCCGCGTTCAGCAGGGCAGCCAACGTCCGCCACCCAGCGGTGTCCCTCCGCTTCGGCACAGCGAGGTCCTGGCCCGCATCGATCAACTCTCCACCGCAGCGCGGGCATCGGCTTGCCCACGTGCCGCGCTTCTTAGTGGACGTTAAGTCCGTTTCTGGTAGCGGCCTCGTCCGGGCTGGGTGAGGAAGCCTTGACGGAGGAGGCGTCCGAGGCGAGCGCGGGTGACGTT
>NZ_JBSFIH010000060.1:0-51628 GCF_053597455.1 Streptomyces sp. NPDC001393 | reverse complement strand
AGCACTACCGCGAGAACCAACGAGGACCGCAGGAACGGGATACGGGCAGGTGGCAGCAGCAACTCTCGTGAGGGAACAAGTGCCAGCCCCAGATGAATGGGACAAGACCTTCGGAGACGCCCGCCTCTGCGCGGCCATCGCCGACCGGATCACCTTCCGATGCACCCTCATCCAGACCGGCACCGAGTCCTACCGCTTCCAGACCACCCAGGAATCCCTCTTCCCAGCAACGAAGTGACGTCCCGACAGCCCTGAAGCACGCCTCCCGCCGAAGCGAGCCGGGGGTGGGCCATGGTCGGCGGCTCATGACGCCGGCAGCGGACACGCTCACGGTGAACACCTCTGCCCGGCGCGGTCGCCGGATGCCACGGTGAGCCGATGATCGAAGAGACGATTGACGAGGTGTTCGCGGCCGGCGACTGCTGGGGAAGCCTGAGCGCGCTGGAGGTCGACGGACCGGGGCGACTGTCGGTGGCGGGTGGAGAGCTCGCGGTGGCGGCCTCCACATTCAAGATCACCGTCGGCCTGGAGTTCTTCTGCCAGGCGGCGGAGGGAGAACTGGACCCCACCGAGCGAGTGGTGGTCTCGCAGGCCGAAGCGTCGGTGGGCGGCCAGGGGCTCTGCATCACCGAGGACCCGGTGGAGATCTCGCTGCGGGATGTCGCCCGGCTGATGCTGACCATCAGCGACAACACCGCGACCGACGTGCTGATCCGCCGGGTCGGCATCGAACGGGTCAACGCGCGCCTCGCCGGGCTCGGCTTCACCGGCTTCCACCTGCCGGGCACGATCCAGCATGAGTTCGACACCGCGGCCCGCGACGCCGGGTTCGCCGACTGGGACGCAATGGTCCACGCGGTCCGGGACGCCACATCGCCGGAGGAGGGCGAGGCCATGTGGCAGCGGGTGCTGACGTCGCCGGGGATGCGACCGGGACGAATCAGCAGCGCGACCGCCGACGACATGGCCGCCCTGGTCCGCGCGATCTGGCGCAACGAGGCCGGTCCCGCCGAGGCCTGCTCGAACCTGCGCCGGATGATGGGACAGCAGCGGCTCACCCGGAAGATCGCCACCGGCTTCGGGCCAGAAGTGCTGGTCACGTCCAAGTCGGGCACCGTGCCGGGCGGCGTCAGCAACGACGTCGGCGTGGTCACCTTCCCCGACGGGCGGCGGTACGCGATCGCCGTCCTCACCCGGTCGCTGACACCCGGGGCACCCACCCGCGAGGACGTCCTCGGCACTGCGGCCCGGGTGGCCCTGAACCACCTGCGCGCGGACGGGACGTCCCGCTCCCGGTGAAGTGAAGAGCGCGGGGCGGCGCTCGGGGCGCCCGGAGACGGGGGCGTTCGGTGGGGAAGTCACCGCGACTCGGCGTCGCGGCCCCCACCTCACCGGGGCCAGGTGCTGCAACGGGGAACGGAGTGCCGCCTCACCGGTGAAACGGCGTCTAACCAGGTGCGAGCCCCTGGCCGCATCTTGTCAGGGAGACAGCCCCAGGGCCCGCACCCACAAGCTATCGACACTCCCGCAGTGGCATCCCCCGGGACTCTCCGCCCCGACCTGCAGATCACCCGATCAGTGGCTCCCGAACTCGCCGAAACGGCGCCTGTTCCCACCGAAAACCACGGAGCACCGTCAAGTCCATCCACGCCACGAACAGCCCAACCCCGGCGCCCATCGCCACCGAAGACCTGGTCCCCATATGACCCGGTTAAATCAACCAGACCCTGCCGCGGTGAACGTGGGCATCTGCCAGCAACAGCAGGCCCAGGTCGTGGCGATCGCGCACGAAGTTCAAGGAAGGAAGCCCGTACTCGGTGACAGCGGCAGTGACCTCCCTGGCGAGGGGACTTCCACTCGCCGGCCAGGGATAGCCAGCGCGCGCAGGGACGTTGGTTGGGTTCGCTTCGCCGGAAGGCGTGGGGTGGTCGATCCGGATCCTCATTCCGCCGAATCGCTCCATCCGGTCACGGAGGGCGATGGCGTAGGTGTGGACCGTCCAGCCGAAGACCGTCCGGTCGTGGCGGTCCTTCCAGATCGAGAGCGTGGAGTGCAGGTCTCCCCGTACGAACGTGAGGTTGCCGCCTTCTATGCCGGCAGGAATCATCCCCAGCAACTCGGCGAACTCGTCCGCCATCTTGCGCATCGTCCGGGGCCGCGTCACGGAGGCATGCCAAGCGTTGGCCCACAGCGGGGTGACCTGCGAGCCCCGGTTCACCGCCCCCGACGCTTGCCGGACGACACCCGAAGATCGATTTATGGGACAGCACTCAGCCTCGTTGATCATGGGAGCACGAGCGCAGCACGTGGTGGCCGAGAGCGGTGCCCCTTGCGCCTGCCCGAGGGATGCGTTCGCGCGCGGGGCAGCGACTGGGAGCCCGTCGAGCACCTCGCCGTCGGCCCCGGCCTGATCGACCTGCTCGTCGCGTCGCCAGCCACCCCTACGCTCACCGACACGCCGCACGGCAGAGTCCGTATCGACCTGCAGGCCCGGACCGTCTCGCTCTGGGCCGTGGTCTGAAGGGCACCGTCCCCGTGGTGAACCCCGCTGTGCTGGTGCCGCTCGAACCGGCCGATCCCACCCCGCCGCCGCGGTGGTCCACACCAGCGGCCGGCCGATCGCGTCAGCCAGCTGCTGCCGGGTGAAGCCCTTGGGCAGTCTGATGACAACGATCGCAGTGCGGTAGGTGTGCGGGCCGCGAACGAGCGGCTGGGCTGCCGGGGGCGCGGTTTCCTGGCCGGTTTGCTTGCGACTGCTCGGTTCAGACGAGCGCTGGTGCGGGAGTGGGCAGATAGGGAGTGATGTTGCGCCAGGCACGCTCGATGTGTTCCTCCTTCTCGCCGACCGGGGCGACATAGTGCAGCGCACCTTCGGCGGCGTCGTTGCCCTCAAGGCGGGCGATGATCCAGGCGGCAAGATAGTGCGAGGCGAGGCAGCCGCCGGCGGTGGCGACGTTGTCCTTGGCGTAGAAGGGCTGGTTGAGCACCTCGACGCCCGCGGCGATGACCCAGGGCTTGGTGGTCAGGTCGGTGCAGGCGGGGATGTCGTCAAGCAGGCCGAGCTTGGCCAGCACGAGCGCGCCGGAGCACTGCGCCGCGATGAGCTGGCGCGAGGGGTCCAGGCCGCGCAGGATGTTCATGATCGCCGGGTCTTCGACCACCTCGCGGGTGGCGATGCCACTGCCGACGATGACGGCGTCAGCGGCGCACGCCTCCTCAAGAGTGGACATCTGCTCGATGACCACCCCGTTCATCGACGTCACCTTGGGGCTGGGGGTGGCGATGGTGACGCGCCAGTCGTCGGTCTTGACGCGGTTGAGCACACCGAGCGCGATCAGGGAGTCGAGCTCGTTGTAACCCTCGAAGGTGAGGATGGCGATGTGCACGGTGGCTGTCCTTCCGGATGGGCGGGCCTTGACGGTAAGGACCCGCGAACAGGACAGTCAAAGAATTGTCATGGATACAATCCGGTGCATGGCAGCCCCGCGATACAAAGTGCTGGTCGACGCGCTCGCATCCGACATCCGGACCGGGCGGCTCGCCGCAGGTGCGCGGCTGCCGACACACCGCGGGCTCGCCGCCCGCGAGGGCATCGCCGTGGTGACCGCGACTCGGGTCTACGCCGAATTGGAAGCAATGGGCCTGGTCAGCCGGGAACAGGGGCGCGGCACGTTCGTGCGTGACATCGCGGTTCCCGCCGGTCACGGCATCGATCAGCAATTCGTCGCCACGGATGCGGTCGACCTCAACTTCAACTATCCGTCGCTGCCCGGCCAAGCCGATCTCCTACGACAGGCTTTGCGAGAGGTGGCCACCTCTGGTGAACTCGACTCGCTGCTGCGCTACCAACCACATCGAGGGCGTCCCCAGGACAGAGTGTCGATCGCACGGCACCTGAGGCGTCGAGGGATGACTCCCGACGCGGATCAGATCCTCATCGTCAACGGTGCGCAGCACGGCCTGGCCATCACCGTCATGGCCACGCTCAACGCCGGCGACGTCGTCGCGGTCGACGCACTCACCTACCCGGGCTTCAAGGTGCTCGCGCATGCCTTGCGACTCGACCTGGAGCCGATCCCCACAACCACCCACGGGCCGGATCTCGATGCCTTCGAGAAGCTGTGCGCGACCCGCCCTGTGCGCGCGATCTACAGCATGCCAACCTTGCACAACCCTCTGGGGTGGGTCATGCCGACCACTGACCGCGCCCGTCTGATCGAGATCGCTCGGCAGCACGGCTCGCTCATCATCGAAGACGCCGCATACGCCTACCTGGTCGAGGACCCTCCACCGCCTCTGGCGGCAAGTGCACCGGACATCACCGTCTACGTCTCGGGACTGTCCAAGAGCGTCGCCACCGGCCTCCGGGTCGGCTTCGTCGTCGCCCCGCCGTCTATGGTGCCGTCGCTCGAACGCGCGATTCGGGCGACCACCTGGAACACCCCGGCCCTCACCACCGCGATCGCCTGCCGCTGGCTCGAGGACGGCACGGTGGACCACCTGGAAGCGCAGAAGCGAGACGACGCCAAGGCCCGCCAAGCACTCGCCAGACAAGAACTGGCAGGCCTACCGCTCATCAGCCACCCCTCGTCCTACTTCACATGGCTGCCGCTGCCCGACGACGCACGCGCCGATCGCCTGACCGCCACCCTCGCGCGTCAGCACATCTCGGTAAGCACAGCGGAGCCGTTCACCACCTCGACGCACACACCACAGGCGATCCGTCTCGCTCTCGGCTCAACCGATCTGGACAGTCTCCAGTCGACGCTGCGCACAGTGCGACGAGTCGCTGTCGAGGACGCTTACGCCTGAACTTTCCTCGACCAGCCGATTTCTGCCCGCACCGACGTCTGCGTACGAAAGTCCGTCGGCGCTGAAGACCTGGGGGCTCAGTCGGCCTGCGACTGAGGCCATCGCCCAGATCATCGAGGCGCAGCGCGAGGCCGCGATCGCTCCTCACTTCCGTCGTAGGGAGGCCGTACCTGCGGTTCCCGGGGTTCCCTTGATCCAGGGTCTCGGTGCCCGCGGCGGGTTGCCGACGCGGATTTCCGCTGCCGAGAGTCCTGGTCCGTCACGCTGTGTCGAAGTCCGACCGGGGCCGGACCTCCACGACGAAGTCCGCATCCTCCATCTCGCCCGCCTTGTCGTGCCAGAGGAAGACGCGCACGTGCATGGCGTGGTGGAGGCCGGTCCTCTCCCACTCGGTCATGAGGTCGGCGACGATACGGCCGATGGCGTGCTTGGCGCCCTCGTCCGTGTCGGCCGCGGTGATCACGCCGTGCCACTGTTCGGGGTCGCTGCCGTAGGGGCGCCAGCCCTCGGACCCGTGCGGCTCGAACACCCGGTAGGCCCAGTCCGTATTGGTGTTCATAACACCGATCGTGTCACCGTAAGGAGCCTCATGCGTGGTATCGGATCGACGCCCGCTGAGCGCGGGTCCGTCGGAGCGAACAACTGCCCGGACGTCCTGGAGCGAGACGACGGCGACTTCTTTGAGTGGGTCGCCGGGGCAGGGTGATAGGGGGCAACCGCTGCGCTCGTCGGGTAGCGGGCGCGGCCCAGCGGCAACAAAATTCGAACATGTGTTTACGGAGTGTGTACCGCGCCAAGGGTGACCACCTCACCGACCGCTAGGAGGAGATCGCCAGGTTCGTCCGCGCGTACGTCGCGGACGAGGGGGAGGACTCGACGATGGCTGAGATCGGCGAAGGGCGTTCTGGCCTGGGCCCAGCACCAGGTCGCCGATGCCGAAGCGGTGCTCCCCGGCAGGGAGCTCCAGTCGACGAGCCCGGGACCGGCGTCCTGAGGCGCAGGGGGATCAGCCTGCCGACCCTGACCACGCTGACGTTTTTCGAGGACAGCCCGGCATGCGCCTGCGCCGCGCCACCGGCCAGCGAGCGGGGCTTCACGCCTCCCGCGCTGCCTGTGCTGGCTGAGTGGGAGGTCGTCGCCCGGCGCCTCCACGCCGGCACAGCGCACGCCCAGCTCGCCACCGCATGCTTCACCGTAGCCTCGACCACCCAGCCGGCGGCCATCCACCGGCACCTCGGCCACCGTCGGCAGCTGATATCCGTACACCCGCCCGGACGACGCTCCGCACACCGGACAGACCGCTTCCTCCGCCGGCGTTCGAGCTCGCACGACGCGCCGGCAGGAAACGACGCCACGCCGCAGCGCGGGCCGGGATCACCCGGCCCGCGCTCCGTCGGTCGGTTGTCAGCCGCCGGTCGTCAGCCGAGCAGCTTGCTCGCCAGCGTCGCGGCGTTGTACGAGCCCCAGCCGGTGGTGAAGTCCCAGCCGGTGGCCGCGGAGTAGGCGCCGTTGCTGCCGCTGGTGATGTCGTGGAAGCCGGTGCCGCTCGCCGAGTACAGGGCGGGGTTGGCGAAGCCGAGGTTGGCCTTGCCGGCCGCGGCGGCCTGCTGGTTGTAGAGGGCCGCGAAGGCCGCCCACTCGGGGGCCGCGGCGCTGGTGCCGCCTACCGAGGACCACGAGCCCTGCGAGTAGATCGAGACACCCGGGCTGGGGTTCGCGTGGGCCGAGACATCCGGGACCTGGCGGTAGCCGCCGCCGGCGCTCTTCTGCACAGCCGTCTGCCAGCTCGGGATCTTGAAGACGGAGGACCTGCCGCCACCGCCTCCGGACCAGGCCACCTCCTTGCTCCAGGCGTTGGACGAGGTGACGGTCAGCTTGGTGCCGCCGACGCCGGTGACGTACGGGTCGCTGGCCGGGTAGTCCACGGAGGTGCCGCCGTCGCCCGCGTCGTCGGAGCCGCTGTCACCGGAGGCCGCGTAGAAGCCGAGGCCCTGTGCGGCACCGGCCTTGAAGACGGCGTCGACCGCGTTGATGCCCGAGGTGGTGCGGGCGCTCTCGGCGGCACCCCAGCTGATGGACGTGGTCGGGATGCCGCTGTCGACGATGGCCTGGTAGGTGTCGACCTCGCCCGCGTCGGAGTTGGGGCCCTCGAACACGGTGACGTTCGCCTTGGGGGCGATCGCGTGCAGGACCTCGATGTCCAGCTCGACCTCTACCTGGCCGTCGCCGAGCGCGCCGGAACCGCCGTCCACCTTCTGCACGGTCGGGGTGGGCGAACCCAGGCCGTAGTAGTTGTCGTACGTCGTGATGTTGGACTGCTGGAAGCCGTCGAACTCCAGCAGCGCGATCTTCTGGCCGCTGCCGGTGTACGCACCCGAGACGTTGTAGCCGCCCTTGAGCTGGGCCGGGGTGTAGCCGCCGCCGGGACCGTTGTGGGGGCTCACGGTGTGCGGGGTGGCCTGGTGGTGCAGCTGGAGGCGGTTGTTGAGTCCTGCCACGTCGCTGACGATCGAGGCGATGGAGGTCGGCAGCGTCGGCGCGCTGTCGTTGGCGTAGAACGAACGCCCCGTCTTCGCGTCCTTCCAGGTCGACAGCTTGGTGCCGAAGGCCCTCTCCAACTGGGCGGCGGTGCCGGTGGCGTCGACCAGCAGGTTGCCGGAGTGGACGGTGCCGACGGTCAGGCCCTGGGCGCGCAGGTAGTCCTTGAGCTGCCTGATCTCGGCGTCGGTCCGGCCGAAGCGGGCGGTGAACTGGTGCTTCGTCAGGTAGTGACCGTAGGAACTCGACCGCGGATCGCTGACGTTGGCGACGAAGGTGTCAAGTGCCGTGCCACCTCTGGGGGTCAGGCTGATCGCCACCGATATCCGCTTTCCGGCCGCGACGTCTCCGGTGCGGGCCGCGCTCTGCTTCAGGCCCGGCAGGACGTCTCCGGCGACGGCGGCACGCGTCGCGTGCGGCTGTGGGGCGTTCGCGGCGTAGGCGGCGGGGACGACTGCGGTGACCAGGGCCGGCGCGGCGACCAGACCGAGCAGTTTCAGACGTGACTTCACTGAAGTCCTCCGGGGAGTGGGGGAGTTGTTCCGGAAGCGGAACGGCTTCACCGTAGGAACGTCGACCCCGCCCCCATAAGCGGGGGAACCCTTGCGTTACGTGTTAACGGCCGATGTCACGTCAACGGCGTGTGTCGAGAGCACGGCGGGACTGGGTGCGGCTGGGGCGGTTCACCAGCACGGTCCGCTCCGGGAGATCCACGCGGCCGTCGTCGCCGGAGTCGCCGGCCGCCCCGGAGGTGAGGACGGCGACCGCCATCGCGTGGGCCAGCGCGGTACGCGAACGGACCCCGACCTTGCGGTACACCCGCGACAGGGTTCCCTCCACCGTCTTGACGCTGATGAACAGCTTCGCGGCGACCTCCCGGTTGGTGGCCCCGCCCCCGACCAGCTCGGCGACCCGGGCCTCGGTGGGGGTGAGTTCGGGGCCGCTCGTGCCCGCCTCAACGCTCCGGTCCCCGGCGTCCAGCCGCGCCAGCTCGTCCCTGGCCCGTGCCGCCAGCGGAGCGGCGCCGATCCGGGTGGCGGTCTCCAGCGCCTCGCCGAGAACCGTGCGCGCCGCACTCCTGCGGCGCGAGCGGCGCTCGACCGCGCCGAGCGCGATCAGGGTGCGCACCAACTCGACGGGCAGGGCAAGCTGTCGTAGACGGTCGACGGCGGTACGCAGCCGGGCCGCACCCTCCTTCGCCCGGCCGGTGCCCGCCTCCCGCAGCCCTTGTGCCCGCTCCAGAGCCGCCAGCACGCTGCCGGGAGAGTCGTCGCCCACCCGGGCGCAGGCCTCGCGTAGAACGGCCCCGGCCTCGTCCGTCTCGCCCAGGAGCACCAGGGCTTCGGCCAGGTCGCCGTACCAGTGCAGCAACGGCGGGTCGGCGGCACACATCGCAGTTCCGAGTGCTCTGACACGCTGCAGCGCCTCGACCGCGGACGCGGCACCTCGTGGGTCGCCGGCGAGCAGCTCGGCCTGCCCGAGCACAGCCAGCGCACGCAACAGGAACAGCCGATCGCCGTCGGCCTCGGAGGCGCGTACCGCCTGTTCGGCCAGCTGCCGGGCCTCAGCAGCGGTGCCGCCCGCGGTGGCTGCCAGCGCGGCCGCGTACAGCGCGGGGGCCGTCCGGGCCATGGCGCGCGAGCAGCGCGCCGCGGTGTGCAGTGCCTCGCGGCAGTGTCCGGCCCGCACCTGGATCCGGGTCAGTGACACCAGGGTCGCCAGGACCTCCTCGACACCGGCGAACTCCCCGATCGCCGACAGGAGTTCGACGACCTGCTCCAGGGCCTCGGTCACTCTGTCGGAGTCCAGCGCGAGGATCGCCCGCATCCGGATCAGCCGCCAGCTCTGCGGACCGCCGTCGGCGCCTCCGGCCAGGGCGAGTGCCTCGTCCAGCGCGGCGTCCGCCGCACCCGGATCGCCGGCCAGGGAACGCACCCGGGCGAGAGTGGCGAGCGCCCCGATCCGGGTCTCCGTGTCGCTCGCCAGGGCCGCCTGCCCGGCAGCGCGCCGGGCATGCCCGGTTGCCTCCTCCAACTCCCCACACAGCAGGCCGCGTACGGCCGCCCAGTGGTGCAGCGGGGCCTCGGCCCCCGGATCGCCCACGGCGTCCCGCAGGCCTTCCTGGATCAGCGCGTGGGCACCCTCCAGCGCCTGCCCGGCGTTGCGCAGCAGGACCAGCCGGGCCCGCACCCGGCGGCGTGCCGAGCCCGACACGGCGAGGACCGTCTCGGCGGCCTCGGCCGCCTCCCGAAGCTGCCCGGCGTCGCACGCGTACTCCGCCTCGGCCAACAGCCGGTCGTCCCGGTCCGCGGGCCGGTCCGCGGGGGTACGGCGGGCGGCGAGCCCGGCCAGTTCGCGGGCGGCGTCGAGCGCGCCGTCGCGACGCGCGGACTCCGCCGCGGACATCAGTGTGCGGGCGGTGTCCTCGTCCTCGTGCGGGTGGGCGTGAGCGAGATGGCGGGCCCGTTCCACAGGATCGGTGACCGCGCGGGCCAGCAGCGCGTGTGCCTGCCGGCGGTGGTTCTCCGGTGCGTCGGCATAGACGGCGGCACGGAGCAGCGGATGCCGGAAGCGTACGGTTCCGCCGGTGCCGGTCGTCGCGACACCGAGCCGTTCGGCCTGCGCCAGGTCCGCGGCGGGATCGGGGAGCCCGGCGGTACGCAGCAGGGTGAGGTCGGGGCGGGTGGTGGCGCTCGCGAGCAGGAGGGTGCGCCGTGCCGTCTCCGGCAGCGTGCGCACCTCGTCCAGCAGCAGGGCGCGCAGTCTTCGGGGCACGGGCAGCGCCGGGCCGAAGGCCCTGCGCTCAGGGCCGCGCAGGGCCACCGCTCGCCCCAACTCCAGCGCGTACAACGGGTTTCCGGCTGCGGTGTCCTGGATCGCCCGCAGCACTGCCGGTGGCAGGTCGGCACCGATACCGGCGGCCACGAGATCGGCCACCTCGTCGTCCGTCAGCGGCGGCACCGGAAGTTCTGTGGTCCCCGGCGGGCAGCAGTGCAGTCGCCCGGGCAGTTCGCCGTCCGCCACCCGTTCGGCGGCCACCACCTGTATGTCCAGGCCGCCGAGGCGGCGCACGGCGAAGGCCAGCACCTCGGCGGTGGACTCATCGAGCCACTGCAGGCCGTCGAGGACCAGCACGACGGGGCCGGCGGCTGCCAACGTGCGCAGCACGTCGAGTACGGCGACGCGCACCGCGAGACGGCTGCGACCGTCTGCCGGTTCCGGGCCGCGCAGCAGGGCTGCCCGCAGCGCCGCGCGGGGTTCGGGCGCGAGGGTCTCCAGGCAGCTGTCCGGCACCCGCGCGAACAGGTCGACGAGCCCGACGAACGGGAGCCGGGCGTCCTCCTCGGCGGGCGAGCAGTGCAGCACGGTGCCGGCCGACGGGGCGTGGGCCGTCAGGGCTGCCACGAGCAGGGACTTGCCGATCCCCAGGGGACCGTGGAAGAGCACTCCGGGACGGGCCTGCAGTTCGGCACGGGCGGCGTCGAGCAGCTCGCGGCGCCCGGTCAGTGACCGCGCTCCCACCGCGGCCGCCCGTTCTCCGCCCAGGGGGTGGCACCCGTGGTCCTCGCGTCGGTTCCGCCCAGAGCCGGGTGACACCCGGCACCGAGGGCGGAGCCGTCGGTACGGCGAATGTGCCATTCCCCGGGACGTAGGATCATGTGTTCATGACAACCCGCGCGGATTCGCCTTGTCAATGACGGAAAGGGGACGCTCTTCCGCGCCTTCGGCGATCGCTCCGGGCTGATCCGGGCGCTGTACGAGGCGCGGCTCAATCCGGCCCGGAAGAGTGTCGAGGAGAGCCCGCAACTGCTGGGGCCCCGCGGCCCCCGCCGCTGCAACGCGCACTGTCCCTGCTCGACGCCACCCGCGCCGACCTGGTCGCGCGGTCGGCCGAAGCAACCCTCACTGGGCGTGCGGAGGTCTTACCGGGTGCCGAGCCCAGAGAATCAACCTCTGTCGATTCGCATGGGCAAACCGACTGGAAAGGGGCGCACTTCATGGTGCTGCTTCCCGACTTCTGCCTGGACGTTCCGGAGGGGTTTGACGACTCGGACGCGGAGACCGGAGTGCATGCCATGGCCAGGAAGCTGTTCCTTGCCACAACTGCCGCGGAGGCCTTCAGGAAGGCTCATGAGTGGGTGCGGGACCAACAGATCCGGCTGTCGGACGTGTCATGGGATTTCCTCCACGACGAGGCCGAGCCGTACTGCCTGAGCATCTATTTCACGTTCGAGCCGGATCCCGAAGACACCTGAGCAGGACTGTGCAGTTGTGACTCCAGTGCCGCCCGCTCGCCGTCGGTCAGGCGCCCCGCTGAGCACAGCAACATGCCGAGTCATCTGATCAAAGAGCCAGAGGCGGCGGTCATGGATCCCATGAACAGGACTGCGCGACCGACTGGCGTATGGAGCCGCTGTCCGCGGCGTTGGTGCCGATGCCGTCGAGGAACAGCATCTGCTCGCCTGCGAACGCAGTGCCAGCGGGCAGCGGTACTGCGCGGACGATGCCGTCGACCGCGTTCTGCCAGGACGAGCGGCACGAAGATGGCCGGGGCCGCGTGGAACTGTTCCGCGTCGGCACCCGTGCGGAAGGCAGGGTGCCTGCCCACCACGGCACGCCATCTCAAGCGGCGTTGACCGAGCTCGACCGGCATGTGGGCCTGCCCGCGGCGCCGCACCCAGGGGCGCGCCGCCGCGAGCGTGGCACGAGCGGTCGGCCGGCGGTGCGGACCGCACTCCGGCATCGCCGACGTCGCGGCGCGCAGGTCGCTCCGGCAACTGTTCGGGGGTGCCGCACGGTCGACGGACTCGGGCAGGTGCCGTCATGCTCGGGCTGAGGCGATCGCATACCGCGGCTTCGCTCCGGGAGGGGCGGTCAGCAGGCTGGCGACAGCCTCCAGCGGTACGGGCTCGGCCACGAGTTCCTGCCAGGGGAAACGGTCATGTGTCTCCTCCAGGAAGCTCAGCGCCGCGGTCAGGTGTCGGGGCTCGTAGTTGTGTACGCCGACGACGGACAGATGGCGGCGCACCACGGATTCCGGGGCGAGTTCGACGGGGACGTCAGGAAGAACGGCTCCGGCGAGGACGGCGACACCCTGGACGTCGAGCGCGCGCAGGCCCTGCTGCAGCGCCGCGGACGAGCCGGAGAACTCGAGCAGGACGTCGAAAGGCCCGGTGTCGGGCATCGCCGGCTGGACCTTGGTGGCGCCGAACCGCCGTGCCAGCTCACGCCTTTCGGCATCGGGATCGACGGCGGTCACCGCCGACGCCCCGGCCGCGGCTGCGGCCGCGACCGCGGTGAGTCCGAGCATGCCGGCGCCCACGACCACGACCCGCTTGCCCGTCAGGTCCGGCGCCCGTTCGACCACGGCCATGACCGTCGCCGTGGCGCAGGCGGCGGGGGCGGCCAGGGCGTCCGTGAGCGTGTCGCTGACGAGGGCGATCGGCATCCCGCGGGGGAGCAGGACGTGCTGGGCGTAGCCCCCGGACAGTCCCCAGTCCGAGTCCCATGCCTCATGTCCGGCCTTGCGTACGGTGCGACACTTGGCGGTGACGCCGGCCAGACAGCGGTCGCATGAGCCGCAGGGCAGTGTCACCGACCAGATGACCCGCTGGCCGAGTCGGAGCTCTCGTCCGTCCACCGCGCGTGCCCCGCCCGCACCGAACCCGACGATCTCGCCCACGGTCTCGTGGCCGAGGACCGAGGGGCAGGGCTGCACCCGTCGTCCGCTCACCGTGTGGCGATCGCTGCCGCATATGGTGGCGAGGCGGACGCGTACGAGGACGTCCCCCGGTCCGAGCGGTGGCACGGGCACCGACTCGAGGGCGATGTGGTCACCGCCGCGCCAGATGGCCGCAAGGGTGTGATCGAGCGGGTCCGCGGTCCGGCCGGACTGTGCCGTGTAGTCCGTCATGCGGCGCTCTTCTCCGCGCCGCGCAGACCGAGGAGCGCGGGAAGCGCGGCCACGGACTGCAGGAGATGGGTGTGCCGCTGCTCGCCGAGCTCCGTCGCGTCGCTGGCACCTGACAGGACGCCGACGACGTACGCGGCGCCGGAGTTGGCACCGGCCTCGAGATCGCGCGGGGTGTCACCCGCGACCAGCACGCGCCGCACGTCGGTGACGCCCAGCCGCGCCATGGCAGTGAAGATCATGAAGGGCGCGGGACGTCCCGTGGGCACGTCGCTGCCGCAGACGACGGTGTCCACCACGCAATCGCCCTCCCAGCCGAGCGCGGACAGCAGCAAGTCCACGATGTCCCGGTCGAAACCGGTGTTGAGGGCGATCTTGATACCGGCCGCTCGCAGGCCGGCAAGGGCCTCCGGTACGCCGGGCAACGGCTGCGGAGGACGCTCGGTGTACGCGGCCGTGAGACGGGCCCGGAAATCGGCGACGATCGGCTCCAGGGCTTCGTCGCCGAGTGGAGTGCCGGCACTGGGCGTGAGCAGCGCGCGCAGCGCCTCGTGCTTGGCGGAGCCGTGCCACCGGGCGATGTCGGCCGGCGAGGGTGTTCCCCCGTGGGCGATCACCGTCTCTTCGAGGACGCGGTAGACCTGCAGGCCCTCGTCGATGGTCGTGCCGGCCATGTCGAGTACGACGAGTTCGGGCGGGGATGTGAGCATGCGGGAAACTCCGGTTTCAGGGTTTCGCGTTGCGCATCAGGGCGGTGCGCACGTCAAGGGTGTTTTCGAGGGAGAAACTGACCATCCCGGGCAGGTACCGGTCGTCGTGATACTCGACGACCTCACCGTCCGCGGTGCGCGCCGTCCGCTGCTGCCTGAGCAGCGGAGAGCCTTCGGCCACTTCGAGATGCTCGGAGTCGAGTGGGTCGGCGGCGACCGCGTCGATGATGTGCGAGGCGGTGGAGAAGCTCACTCCTCGCGACTGCAGGTACGCCCAGATCGATCCGGAATCGCAGTCGAAGTCGAACAGAAGACGTCCGACATGCTCGACGAACGTTGCGCGTTCCAGCATCGCGCGCTCGCCATCGAGGTAGCGCAGCCGCAGGACCTGGACGACCCGCGTTCCCTCATCGACTCCCAGCTTGGACGCGACGAATCGGTCAGCCGGGCGTATCGCCAGCTCCAGGGTCCGCTGCCCGGCCGTACGCCCGATCGCATGCGCCCAGGCCGAGTACGACAGCAGGGTGTCGAAGGGCTGGGGAATCGAGGTTGTACATACAACAGGTGGCTTGCCGGAGCTACCTGTGATGACTCCTTCGGCGCGCAGCGTAGCAAGTGCTTGTCGCACTGGTCCGCGCGAGGACTTCCACTGCTCGCAGAGCTGGGACTCCGACGGCAGGGCGGAGCCGATGGTGAGCTCACCGACGCGGATCTGCTCTCGGATGCTCTCGGCGATGGCTTCATGCAATGCCATGGTCATGAGCCTGACTATACAGGTAGCAGCGGGTCGGTTGTCACCTGCGGAAACCGGGCCCCATAGTGGCTCCGCAGGGACGACTAAGGGGTGAGATGCGGCAATTCCCGAGGCTTGGTGAACGGACGGCGAACTCTGGACGAAGCCGCGCTCAGGCTGTTGACCGGTCTGTCGGCCGTCGTGACCATACCTATCATGACAGGTTCGTGGTCGGTGCTGTGTCGGACGTGACGTGTTCGGCGCGGACGCTGCCGCTGGTGTACGCGCATCCGTGCGGTGCCCGGCGTGGGCGGGATCGCCATCGGCCGCAGGACAGGCACACCGGCTGCGCGGTGGGCCCTCGTATCGGACTCGCATCTGCCGTTACGGACAGGGCGCGCCGGCTCACCCGTCGACCTCTTCATCCTCCACCCAGTTCCAGGGAGACGCCCCTCGTGACCACCATCACTGCCAACAACCGCACCTACCGCATTCCGACGATGCCTGTCGTGGCGATCACCGTCGACGGAACAACATGTCGATCGTGCCGCGTATCCGCGCAACCTTCCAGGAAGCCGGCGTGCCCACGCTGATGGTGACCACCAAGGACAGGCTCCGCCGGCTGCTCGGGAACGGCGGAGTGTCGAGCGTCAGCGTGGAGAAGGCGCCTGGCGCGGGTCTGCCCGAGTACGGCGTAGAAGACCTTGAGGCTCTCGTCGGAGAACCGGCGCCCGGCATTTACGATCCACGCGCCAGTCGACGCCGTACTTGGCGAGTTGGTCGACGAGGGCTTCATCATCGGTATCACCGCCGACCACGGCATGAACAGCAAGCACTTCGCGGACGGGGCGCCGAAAGTGCACTACCTCGGCGACATCCTGCGCGATGCTCGTGTGCCCATCGATGCCATCGTCCCTCCCATCACCGATCCCTACACGAGGCACCACGGTGCGCTCGGGTCATTCGCCTGGCTCTACCTTCCCGAGGAACACCGGCAGGCGGCCCGCGCCACCCTGCGTCAGCTCGATCTGTCACCGGACCGCTCGCCGATCGCTATCACGCCAACACTCTTCGAAACCGTGACCTCCACGATCTCCTCCTCAACAACGTCACCGAATAGCCGCCCCCTTCCGGCCGTGGCCGCAGGACGTTCGTACGGCCCGGCACGTGGTGCGTGCCGGTCGCCGGAATGCCCGATCGACACGCCATGGCTTTCGCTTCCCGGCATCCATCTCAACGACTCTTCCCCCGCCGACGCGGTCTTGCTCGTCGGCACAACCAGTTCGGAGGCCGACGGGTGACCGTCAATCACTCGCAGGAAACCGTCGCGAAATCCCTCGACGACGCGAAACTCAGCGTCTTCCATCTCAAGGCGGCCGTGACCGCAGGTGCCGGATTCTTCACCGACTCCTATGACCTCAACGTCATCGGCACGGTGACCCTCCTGATCACACCGCAGTTCCACCTCGGCAGCGGCCAAGTGGCCATGCTGACGAGTTCGACGCTCCTGGCCGTCGCCGTGGGAGCCATGTCGTTCGGACGCCTCGGCGACCTCCTCGGCCGCCGGCGCGTCTACGGACTCGAAGCCATATTGATGATCATCGGTGCCCTCGTTTCGGCACTGGCACCGAACTTCGCCGTGCTTCTCGTGGGCCGGCTCATCCTGGGTATTGGTATCGGCGGTGACTACCCGGCCAGCGGCGTCATCATGACCGAATACGCGAACACGCGAAACCGCGGAAAGCTCGTCGGATTCACGTTCATCTTCTATGTCTTCGGGCAGGTTTCGGCCTATCTAGTCAGCCTGCTCGTGCTGGCGGTCGGGGTCCCCGACGATCTCGCCTGGCGCGTGATCCTCGGTTTCGGTGTCCTCCCCTCCCTCCTGGTGCTCCACCAGCGTCGCCACATGCCGGAATCCCCGCGCTGGACGGCCCACGGCGGCGATGCCGCCCAAGCCGCCCAGGACTTCGAGGCGTTCGCGCAGCGGTCGGTCACGGTCGTCGCGACACCGATTCCGGGGAGGAGGACCCGCGGGGCGACCGCGGCCCTGGCGAAGCGGAGGGTCCTGATCACCCTGGCCGGCACCGCGGGCAGCTGGTTCTTCTACAACGTCGCCGTCTACGGCATCAACGTCAGCCAGCCGCTGCTCATCAAGAACATCGTGCCCAACGCCACCCCGGTGTCCAACATCGCCCTGAACGCCGTGCTCGTCGTCTGCTTCAGCCTCGTCGGCGGCATCCTCGGTGTGGTCGCCCTCGACAGGCTGCGACGGCGGACCCAGCAGGCGGTCGGTTTCGGGCTCTGCGCTCTGGCGATGGTGCTGATCACGGTGGTTCCCGGCCTCAGCGCGACTGTCGTCCCGTTCGCCGTCACTTTCGGAATGTCCCTGTTCGGGAGCATGTTCGGGCCGAACTACACGACCATGCTCCTCGGAGCAGAGTCCTACCCGACCCCGGTCCGCAGCACCTTCCACGGCCTGTCCTCCGGGATCGCGAAGGTCGGCGCGTTCGCCGGAGCGCTCATCGTGCCGCTCGTCCTGGCCGACGGAGGCCTCCGCGTCGTGACACTGATCGCCTCCTGCTGCTTCCTGGCCGGCATCGCGACGACCTTCCTGGTACGTGAGCCCAACGGGCTCGCCCTCGACGACGTCAGCGAGAACCTCACCGTCCAGCCGGTGGCAACACCCGCCGCGGCGATCTCGTCGGTCGAGGAAGTCCAGGCGTGACCTTGGGGCGAGATCGCTCGGCGCAGGCCGGTCGACATCGGTCGTCCGTCCGTGCTCGACCGGCTTGCCGCAGCGATCTCGCAGACATGATGCGTGCGGTGGTCCAGGACGGTTTCGGCCGTCCGGAGGTGCTGCGGATCCAGCAGGTTGCCGCGCCCGGTGCCGCTGCCCGCCGAGATGCTGGTGCGGCTGCACGGGGCTGGGGTCAACCCGGTGGACTGGAAGTCCCGCGGCGGGACCGGCATGGCCGGGGTGCTGGGTCAGCCGCCGTTCACCCTGGGCTGGGACGACCCACATACCCGGAGGAGGCACCAAGGGCGGCGGCGCCCCCGTGGACACCCACGACGCCTACCGCCCGCAAGGGCACTGCCCCGGACGCGTTCCTCCGTAGCGTCGACCTGGAACACACCACGGGACGTGGATCGTTGTCGCCGCCCCACCGTCCCGGGGCCGTGCGGGTGATCGCCCGAGCTCATTCGGTGGATTCCCGGCCGTCGGAGTAGATCACAAGTGTCTGTTCTGGCTGTTCGGCCAGGTGGAACGCGGTGTAGGCGAAATCGACCACCCCGCGTCCCGGGCTCCGTAGCCGTTTCCGTCCGCCGTGCCGGGCTTGCACGTCGTACTGCGGCCACCAGGCACGCACGTGCGGGCTGCCCGCGTTCAGTTCGTCGATCAGCCGCGTGTACCGGACATCGCCCGGGTGGTGTCCGGCCAGTGTCCGCAGCCGGGCGAGCAGACCGCGCGCCTCGGGCTCCCACTCGACCAGAACGTCCCGGGCCGCGGGTTCGAGGAAGACCCAGCGGGCGAAGTTCGCCGGTCGGTCCGCGGCCGCGGTGAGGTGCGGGAACAGCTCGTCGGCCGCCTGGTTGTAGCTGAGCACGTCGTAGTTGCCGCTGATGATGTACGCGGGGTGCGGCTGGAGCAGGAGCGGGACGGCCGCCACCTCGGCCGGGAGCGGCTCGGGTTCTTCGGGTTCGGCGGCAGGCGCGTGTCCGGCCAGCCGGAAGAGGTGACCGCGCTCGTGCCGGTCGAGTTGCAGCACCGCGGCGAGGGCGTCGAGCACCTGGTCCGAGGCGCGGATGTCCCGGCCCTGCTCAAGGTACGTGTACCAGGTCGCGCTGATCCCGGCGAGCAGCGCGAGTTCCTCCCGGCGCAGGCCCGGGGTCCGGCGTCGGCCGGTGTGTGGCAGTCCGACCTTGTCAGGGGTGATCCGCTCTCTGCGGCTGCGGAGGAAGGCGCCCAGCTCACGGCGTTGGTCCGGCTGTTGCGACATGGTGGATGGCACCTCTGGTTCCAGAATGAACGCGCTCTGGATACCAGGCTAAAGCCATCGCAGACTGAGGCCCGATCGGGAGCTGAGGCTCTCACCGGTGGTCTGCGGCCGCTCTTTCCGGTGCCGGGCGCCCTCGGCGTGCGGACGTGTTCGGGGCGATCACCGGGAACCAGTACCGAACGGGAAGAGGAAGACATCATGTCGGGTATCGACGGCAAGGTCGTGGCGATCACGGGAGCCAGCAGCGGCATCGGCGAGGCCACCGCACTGCTGCTCGCCGAGCGAGGCGCGCGGCTCGTGTTGGGTGCGCGCCGGCACGAGCGCCTCGCGGAACTGGTGGCGCGGATCGAGAAGTCGGGCGGAGCGGCCGTACAGACCCGTACGGACGTGACCCGACGGGACGACCTGCACGCTTTGGTCGCCCTGGCCGGCGAGCGATTCGGCCGGCTCGACGTGCTGGTCAGCAACGCCGGGGCCGGTACGATCTCGCCTCTCGACGATCTGCGGGTCGACGAGTGGGAGCGGATGGTCGACGTCAACGTAAAGGGTGTGTTGCACGGGATCGGCGCCGCGCTGCCGGTCTTCCGGGCCCAAGGCACGGGCCAGTTCATCACCCTCGCCTCCACGGTCGCATTTCGCATCGTGCCGACCATGGCGGTCTACGCCGGTACGAAGTTCGCGGTCCGCGCCATCTGCGAGGGCCTGCGCCAGGAAGCCGGTGACTCCTTGCGGGTGACCACCGTCTCGCCCGGCGTCATTGGGACCGACTTCGCCGAAGCATCGACGAATCCGCAGGTCCGAGCGGAGATCACGGAGATGCGGGACCGGATCGCGATCTCGCCGGAGGCGATCGCCCAAGCCATTGCGTTCGCCATCGAGCAGCCGGCGACCGTCGACGTGAACGAGATCGTCGTCCGGCCCACGGCCCAGAACTGAACCCGCCCAAGTCCGAGGCGCATTGCAGGCTCGGCCCCCCGGTCCCTCCTTGAGGCCTTTGCCTCCAACCGCCCTGCTGCACCCAATTCCACCAAACACGGGCCCGGACCCTGCCCGTTCGTACGCATGCGTGAACGATTGCGCACCCGGGAGGATGCAGCCGACACTCCGGGGTCACCCGTCGAAGGAGAAGACGTCGTGGACTCACGGTGCTGCCCACGAGCGCCACGGTGTACCCGTCGGCGGTGAGCCGGTGCGTGACAGCGGCCCCATGCCGGAGAGCCCGCAACGATCTGTCCGGCGCGGCATCGGCTGGTCCGACATGGGGCAAGGGGAGGACGCAGACCGCTGCCTCCGGCACCTTGCCGCCGGGCTTGCGACTCCCTCACGGCCCGCTACGCGCGCAGTGTCCCCTGCGGAGTCGACCGCTGCTCCGCACCCAGCTCTCTCTTCGGCAACTGAGCCGCCGGAGCCACTGCTTTCAGGGCCGGGACCGTCATCACCGTGGTGGCCAGGGTCATGAGGATCATCAGGGAGTAGAAGGTCTGGTCGATGAGGTGCAGCTCCAGACCGGTGGACACGATGACGATCTCCGTGAGGCCGCGGGTGTTCATGAGGACTGCGGCGATCAGGGACTGACGGGGCTCGGCGCCGCACAGGTGTGCGCCTGCGTAGGCGCCCAGCGTCTTGGTGGCGGTGGCCACGGTGATGAGGAGGCCGAGGGTGAGGACCGTCTGGCCGCTGAACCCGGCGATGTCGACCTTGCTGCCCGCCATGAAGAAGTACAGCGGCAACAGCAGGCCGCCGGCCTGCCGCATCCGGGTGGCGATGCCCGTGCGGAGCAGGGACGGCATGGAGCGCGGTACCGCCGCCCCGAACGCGAACGCCCCGAAGATGAAGTGGATGCCGAGCCATTCGGTTGCGGCGGCCGATCCCAGGAGGCCGACGGCCAGGACCAGGAACGCCGTGTCCGCGCCGCCCGCCCCGCGACGGGCGGCGCGGCGCAAGAGCGCGGCGAGGAGGGGGCGGACCGCGCCGACCATGACCAGTGCGTACAGCGGAAGCAGGGCGAGCCGCACCGGCACGGCGGCGTGTGCGTACGCAATGACGGCGGCCAGGCACACCCACGCCGCCACGTCCGTGACGGCGGCCGCGACAAGGACGACGGCTCCCGTGGGCTCGCGGCCCAGGTGGTGGTCGGCCAGGATACGGGCCAGCACGGGCAGCGCCGTCACGCACATGGCCACCCCGACGAAGAGGACGAAGGCTGGATGGCTGCCCGGAGCATGGGCGGATGCCAGCGGCAGGGCGAGCGCCATCCCGCCGAGGAGCGGCAGCAGGAGCCCACCTGCCGCGATACCGCATGAAAGGCCTCTGCCGCCGTGCGGGAGGGCGTCCTTGGTTTCGAGGCCCACCAGGAACATGAACGTTGCCAGGCCCACGTCGGCCAGGCCGGTGAGGGCCGGGCGCGCGTCGGCCGGCAGTACGCGGCCGCTCACCGCCGGGGACAGGACCATGGGGCTGGCCAGGATCCCGGCGACGATCTCGCCCACCACCGGCGGTTGACCCAGGCGGCCCAGCACGGCGCCGAGGAGCTTGGCGGCGGCGATGACGAGCGCGAGGACGAGGAAGAGGTCCGCCTGGGCGTTCCCGGTCACGTGTCCGCCGTTCGGAAGAGCCGGGCCGCGTCGAGCACGCGCCGGTGGGCTTCGTCGCCGCCCACCGTGATGCGCACACCCGCTCCCGGATAGGCCCGGACCCGTACACCGGCCGCGAGTGCGACCTGGGCGAAGCGTTCCGTCGCGGCTCCGAGCGGGAGCCACAGGAAGTTCCCGAACGACGGCAGCGGATCGAGTCCCTCGGCGCGCAGGCCGGCCGACAACAGCGAGCGCCCACGCCGTACGGTGTCGAGCCGGGCCGCGAGCTGTCCGTGCTGCTCCAGGGAGACCTGCGCGGCGTGTTCGGCGGTGCGGGTGACCGAGAACGGGAGCAGTGTCTTGTGGGCCAGGCCGGCCAGGTCGGGGGCGGCCAGGGCGTATCCGGCACGCAGCCCGGCGAGGCCGTACGCCTTGGAGAACGTGCGCAGGAGTACGAGCCGGGGAGCTGTGCGCAGCAGGTCCAGGTTGTGCGTCTCCTCGTGTTCGTCGAACTCCACGTACGCCTGGTCGAGGACGGTGACGACGTGGGGCGGCAGCGATCCGAGGAAGGCGGCCAGCTCGGTGCGCGGGATGCGGCGGCCGGTGGGGTTGTGCGGGGAGCACAGGACGACGATGCGGGTACGGGTGTCGACCTTCGCCGCGAAGGCGGACAGGTCGTGCTCGCCCGAGGGTGTCAGCGGGACCGGTGTGCCCTGGGCGCCCGCCGTCGTGATGAGGAAGGGGTACGCGTCGAAGCCGGGCCAGGGGTAGAGGACTTCGTCGCCGGGGCCGCACAGCGCGAGCAGCAGCTGGTGGAGGACGGCGCCGCTGCCGGGGCCGACCACGATTTCTTCGGGATCGGTGGCGAAGTGCCGGGCGACGGCTTGCCGCAGCGTGCGCGCCGTGGGGTCGGGGTACAGGTGGACGCTGCGCGCGCTGAGGCGCAGCGATTCGACGACCGCGGGGAGCGGAGGCAGAGTCAGTTCGTTGTTGGCCAGGTCGAGCAGGCCGTCGGCGTGCTTCGCCGGCGGATCCGCCGCGCGGTAGGCGGGAAGCCGGGAGATCTCCGTGGTACGGAGCGGGGCAGGGGGTACCTGGTTCGTGGGCATGGACGTCCTCGGCGGCTCAGTGGGACGGGGTGTTGTCGGACGGGGGGCACTGGTGCGGCCATGTCGTGAAGCGCCGCAGCCCGTACAGGAGCGGGATGCCGGCACTGCGGACGATGGTGCGGACTTCGCCGAGCACCAGGGTGTGGTCGTGAACGTCGAGCAGTCCGGTCACACGGCAGTCGGCCACGGCGAACGCGTCGTCCGCGAGGTGCGGCAGACCGGAGGGTGAGCGGCGCCAGCACAGCCGCGCGAACCGGTCGGGCTCGGGCCCCGCGAACAGTTCGGCGGTGCGCCGCCCGCCGCTGTGCAGGAGGTTGACGGCGAAACCGCCGTGCGCGGTCACCGCCTCCAGCGTGGCGCTGCCTCTGCGCAGGCTCACCAGCAGCGTGGGTGGGGCCACGGTGACGCTGGTGAGCGAGGAGCAGGTCATGCCCCGCGGCGTGCCCTCGGCGTCCAGGCTGGTCACCACCGCGACGCCGGTGGGAAAGGAGCTCATCAGATCGCGGTAGCGCCGTTGGTGTGCAGCGCCGGCGACCTTCCGGTGCGGTGCGGTCGCGCCGCTCATGAGGCGCCGTGCAGGTGGCGCAGCAGCTGGTGGGTGGAGGGCAGGGAGCGCACCCACTCGTGCTGTTTCCGTTTGATGTCCGCGAACAGCTGCTCGGCTCGGGCGACGGATTCCGGTTTGTGGGCGAGCGAGGGCAGCGGATGGCGGGGGAGCATGCCGAGTCCGGCGAAGATGCAGTAGTAGCTGCCGTTGGTCCAGAAGTTGCGGAACTCGGCCTCGAAGTTCCCGTAGTAGGTGCCTTCGTCGCTGATGGGCAGGTTCACCGGCAGTCCGGCCCGGTAGGTCTCCGCCTTGTCCTTGATGCCGTCGGCGAGTTCCAGCTCCTTGTTGGCCCGCCAGAACGGTGTGTCCGTGCGGGGTGAGAAGTAGTAGTGGGCCTGGAGGAAGTCCCGGGTGTCGTCGAACATGTCCTGGATCTCGCGGTTGAACCGGTCGACCAGCACCGGGTCGAAGGTGCGGTCGGGGAAGTGTTTGGCGAGCATGTGGATGGCGGCGTAGACGAAGTAGATGCCGCTGGACTCCAGAGGTTCGACGAAGCAGGACGCCAGGCCGATGCCGACGCAGTTGCGCACCCACGCCCGCCGGTTGCGGCCGACGCGGAAGCGGATGTGGTTGAACGGTGTCTGTTCGGGGTCGAGTCCCCACAGCCGGGCGAATTCGGCGGTGGCCTGGTCGCGGTCGGCGAAGTGGCTGGAGAAGACGTAGCCGCTGCCGAACCGGCCGAGCATGGGTATCTTCCAGGTCCAGCCGGCGGGCATGGCGATGGAGGAGGTGTAGGGCTCGACGCCGTGTGTCTCGTCGTCGTGGGGCACGGCGGTGGCCACGGCGCTGTCGCACAGCAGGTGGTCGCTCATGTCCAGGAACGGCTCGCCCATGGCCTGGTTGATGAGCAGGCCGCGGAAGCCCGAACAGTCGATGAAGAGGTCGCCGTCCAGCAGCCGCCCGGACTTGGTGCGCAGTGCCGTGAGGTAGCCGCGCTCGTCGGTGAGGGCTTCGGTCATCTCGTCCTCGACGTGCTCGACGGCCTGCTTGGTCACCGCGAAGGTGCGCAGGAAGTCGGCGACGAGCTGTGCGTCGAAGTGCCAGGCGTAGTTGGTGGCGCGGCGTGAGTCGAGCCAGCGGGGCGCCTTGCGGGCGTCCATGATCGCCGTATCGACGAAACAGGCGTGGTCGTAGGGCTCGGTGGTCTCGCCGCGCAGTGTCTTGGCGGCCCAATAGTGGGACAGCGGGATGTGATCGGCGGACGGCAGCAGGCCGAAGGGGTGGTGGAAGGTGTCCGGGTGCCCGTCGACCGTACGGGGGCTCGGACTGCCCTCGCCCGGGGTGCGCCAGTTGATGAACTTGACGGCCATCTTGTAACTGGCGTTGCACTCGCGCATCCACTCCTCTTCGGCGATGCCGAGGTAGTCGAAGAAGGCGCGCTGGAGGTTGGGGATGGTGGCTTCGCCGACGCCGATGCGCGGAATGCTGGGCGCTTCGAGAACCGTGATCTGCACGGTGTTCTGCAACGCCTTGCCGAGGTAGGCCGCGGTCATCCAGCCGGCGGTGCCGCCGCCGAGAATGACGACCTTCTGGATCCGGGTGTCGTTGCGAGTGTCGTTGTGGGTGTCCAGGTGGCTGTCGGTGCGGGTGCTCATGGGCGTTGTCCTGATTCGTCGGTGATGAGGCGGAGGCGGAGGTCAGTCGGTGAGCAGGCCGCGGGCGTGCAGGTCGGCGACGACCGGGCCGGGGAGCCGGGCGGCACGGGCCTGGGCCCGGGTGAGCGCGGTGGGAATGCTCTGCTCGAACGTGAAGAGGCCGTGCGGGTCGTAGCGGCGCTTGACCTCCATGAGGCGCGGCAGGCCGTCGCCGTAGTAGGCGTGCAGCCAGTTCTCCAGATCGAGGTCCGGGCTGTTGACGTAGGCCCCGCCGGTCATGAACGGGAGCATCTCCGCGCGGGTGCCGGACAGCCAGTCCAGGTGTTCGGCGTCGCTGCCGGGATCGCTCCAGTGGCCGAGGTACTCCACGCACAGGAAGGCCGCCCGGTGCGCGAACGCGGAGTGATCGGGCGGCACGTCGGCCAGGACCGCTCCGCCCAGGCCGTACAGACCCGTCTTGACGCCGGGCGGCGCCTTCTCGTGCCGGCGGCCCAGGGTGCGCAGCGCCTCGGCGCCGAGTGGGCCTTCGGCCAGTGCGGGGGTGAACTTGGCGCGTACCGACGGCACTTGCTCGGTCCAGGTGCCGATGCTGTCCCCGTACGGCAGGGCGCGTACGGAGCTCGTACGAGGCCGACAGGCAGTGGTCAACGGCCGGAGCAGGGCGATGAGTTCACGCTCGCCTCCTTCGAACAGGCCGGTGGCCAGGGCCCTGTCGGCGGAGGCGGGGAACAGGTTGAAGCGGGAGTTCACCCGCGCGTCCGCCTGGCGGAGCCAGTGCTGCCAGGCGTCGAGTGCGGCGATGCCGTCGCGCGCGTCCCATTCCAGCGTGAACAGGGTCACGTCGCCGATCGGGCGCATCGCGAAGGTGTAGGAGGTGACGATCCCGAAGTTCCCGCCACCGCCTCCGCGTGAGGCCCAGAGCAGGTCCGCATGGTGGTCCGCGTCGACCGTCAGTTCCTCGCCGCGGGCGTCGATCAGGGTGAGTGCGACCAGGTGGTCGATGAGCAGGCCGCGGGAGCGCACCAGCATGCCGATGCCGCCGCCCAGGACGTGACCGCCGATGCGGATGTCGGGGCAGACGCCCGCGGGGATCGTGCCGCCGAGCGCCCACAGCGCCGCGTACGCCTCGCCGAGCAGGACACCCGGGCCGAGGGTGGCGCGGGTGCGGTCACCGTTGACCGCCAGCGCCCCCAGGCGCGACACGTCGATGACGATGCCGTCGTCGAGGCCGCTGAACCCCTCGCTGTTGTGGCCGCCGGAGCGGATCCGGAACGGGATGCCGCGCTCCCGGACGTAGCTGAGCGCTGCTGCCGTCTCGTGGCTGTCACCCGGCAGGACGACGGCCCTGGGCCGGTAGTCGAAGCGCTCGTTCCACAGGCGCCGCGCTCTTTCGTAGCGCGTGTCGTCGGGTGTCACCACCGTGCCGATGGTGTCCGGATACGCCCCCATCAGGCGGCGTCCTCGTGACCACGGGCGAAGAACCTGATGGGCGTCCGCGCCGCCCGCTCCCCGTCGGCCGACGGCGGCTGCCAGGCTGCGAAGGTGTGGGTGACACCGCTGCCGCGGCTCTCCAGATAGCAGATGATGTTCAACGGCCAGCCGGCGCTGCGGAAGAGGTACTCGTCCATACGGCTGGGGTTCTCGCTCAGCAACTCCCTGCGTTCGTGCGGAGGGCCCACACGGTGCCAGTCCGGGTGCATGTGGACCGAGCCGAGCATCTCCAGGTCCGCCGCCTCGAACTCGCGGACCACCTTGAGGAGCTGGCGCGAGTCGCACCAGAATCCGCGCTCGCCGTCGTCGTACTGCTTGCCGAAGCGGGGCACGATGGTGTCCCGGAACTCCTCCAGCGGTACGTCGTCGACCGCGCGGACGTTGGCGGCGAAGGCGACGCGGCGAACGGTGAGGGCGTCGCCGTCCAGCGTGCCGCCGAGGAGGCCGAAGCTGTTGGGGCGGTGCAGACGCGAGCCGCCCGCGGCCACGGAGGCCAGGCCGAGCCGGTACTGGGCGACGGCGTCCTCGATGAACTCGGTGAAGACATCCGCGTCCGCGACGATCGCCGTGATGGCCGAAAAGGGGCTCACGGGCCCCGGAGCCTTCGTGTCGGGGTGTGCCGGGTGAGCGGTGCGTGGTGTGCGGGCTTGCGCCGTCCCGGATTCGGGCATGACGGCGCTCCTTTCCGTGTGCGGGGTGAGTGCGGTCCGTGCGTCTTCAGGCGGGCACGGGTGACCGGGATGAGGTGGCCGGGCGGGTCAGACGATGCCGCCGTTGGACCGGACGACCTGTCCGTTGATCCATCCGCCGGCCGGGCCGACGAGGAAGCTCACCAGATCGGCGATGTCCTCGGGGCGGCCGATGCGGCCGAGCGGCACCTGCCGGGCGAGAGTCTCGATGTCCTCGGGGGTTCTGCCGTGCAGGAACAATTCGGTGCCGGTCGGGCCCGGAGCCACGGCGTTGACCGTGACGTCGCGCCCGGCCAGCTCCCGTGCGAGGTGACGGACCAGCACCTCTACGGCGGCCTTGCTCGCGTTGTAGACGGCCTGTCCCGGCACGCCCAGGGCGATCGAGGAGCTGGAGAAGGCCAGGACGCGCCCGCCGGGCCGCACGTGCCGGGCCGCGGCCCGCAGGAGACGGCAGGTTCCCAGGAGGTTGACGTCGAGCACGTGGCGCAGGTCCGCATCGTCGGTCTCGGCCAGGGGGCCGCGTCGGCGGGCGTGGGCACCAGCGCAGCCGATGACGATGTCGACGCCGCCGAACTCCTTGTCGGCCGTTGCGAACAGCGCGTCGACGGTGTCCGCACGGGCGATGTCACCACGTACCGCGACGACGCGGACCGCCGTGGCCTTCTCGATCCGGCGCACCAGCGCATCGGCGGACGAGGAGTCCTGTGCGTAGCCGACGACGAGGTCGACGCCGCTGTCGGCGAGGCGCTGTGCGAGGGCCGCGCCGATGCCACGGGTGCCGCCCGTCACGATCGCGACCCGCCGTGTGGAGGCCGTCATCGCTCCTCCTCCGTGATCTCGCCGAGCGCAGCCTGGCCCCGGGCCGCCCACGGCGAGCCCTCGGCGCCCTCGAAGCGGCGCTCGTAGGCCTGGAGGAATCCGATGCGGTCGGACACGGGATCGTCGGGGCGGTTGAGGAAGGGCAGGTCGGAGTCGACCATGTGCCGGATGGCGAGGAGCGGCAGCGGGCTGCGCAGCGGCCGGAACGCCGAGTTGTGCAGGCCGCCCTGGGCGCTGCGCGGATGGAACTTGCCGATCATGAGGCCGGAGGCGACGAAGCTCGCCTTGAGCCTGCGGTGGGTCTCGTCCACCACCTCGGCGGCGTCCTCCTCCGCGACGTCTGGCAGGATCACCACGATCGCCTTGTCCAAGGAGCCGGGCCCGGACGTCGGTTCCATCGCGAGGAAGGCGGTGCGGTGGGCGGCGATGGCCTCGTCGATGGCACCGCGGGTGCGGCCCTGGGTGCGGACCACGGTGAAGGCGACATGGTTCGCCGCCAGTGCGCGCGGCATGTAGGGACAGACCGAGCCGCCGCGCCCGAGGCCGGGATGCGGCCGGCACAGGAACTCCTCGCACCAGGCGGCGATGCGTTCGATGACGGGCAGGTCGCGGCTGAGGCGGGCCAGTTCGTCGTAGCGGTAGAGGGAAGGTGCTGCTGTCGTGTTCATGAAGCCCCCGTCCGGAAGATCACCAGGTGATGGGCAGACAGGCCAGGGCATGGGTGACCATGCCGGGCTGCCACGGCACTTCGTCCGCGGGAACGGCCAGGGCCAGCCCCGGAAGGTCGTGTACGAGGATGGAGAGAGCCTCCTGCAGCTGGATGCGCGCCAGATGGGCGCCGATGCAGTAGTGCGGTCCCTTGCCGAAGGCGAGGTGGGTGGGTGACGGCCGGTGGATGTCGAACCGGTCCGGGTCCGGGCAGTGCCGCTCGTCGCGGTGCGCCGAGGAGATCAGCGGCATGACGCCCTGCCCTTTGGCCACCCGCCCCGAAGGAAGGTCCACGTCTTCCTGGGCGACGCGCAGGAAGCCCACGTCGGCGGGGAAGTCGTGGCGCAGGATCTCCTCGACGGCCGGCGCCACCAACTCGGGGTCGGCCACCAAGTCCTCGTACTGGTCGCGGTGCCGCAGCAGGCTGAACACCCCGCGCCCCAGAGTGGTCATGGTGGTCTCGTGGCCGGCGAGGAGCAGGGACCGCGCGGTGTCGATGAGTTCCGCCTCGGTGAGCCGGTCCTCGCCGTCGCGCGCCGCGATCATGGCGTCCAGCAGGTCCGTACCGGGCTCGCGCCGATGGCGCTCGACCAGGTCGGTCAGGTAGGCGTAGAACTCGGTGCGCCCCTTGGCCCGTGCGGCCGCTCGGTCCGGCCCGATGGTCATGGCCGTCTCGGACCAGTCACGGAACCGGTCGAGGTCGCAGTCGGCGACGCCGAGGATCTCCGCGATCACCCGGATGGGCAGCTGACGGGCCAGGGCGGTCATCAGATCGGCCGGTGGGCCGGCCGCCACCATGTCGTCGACGAGCGCCTGCGCGATCGCGCGGATGCGCGGGCGCCATGTCTCGCTGCCACGCACGGAGAACGGGCGGGACAGAATCCGGCGCAGCCTGGTGTGGCGCGGCGGGTCCAGGTTGATCAGGGTGTCGCGGTCCTCGGACATGTCCGCGTCGGGCTGGAGCCGAGGGGAACCGGGCCGGTTGAGGTCGCGGCTGAAGCGGGGATCGGTGAGCACGGCCTCGACGTCGGCGAAGCGCACCGCGACGCGGACGACGTCACCGCTGGGCAGCACGGCGTCGCCCAGCGGGTCGTGGGCGCGTCGCCGGGCACAGCTGCGCGGTACCTCGCCCAGCGGCTCGTCGGGGAAGGGAAATGCCTCGGGTGCCATGGTGTTCAGTCCTCGAAGGTGAGCAGGGGGACGTCCCACAGGTCGGTGTGGACCGGCCGGCGCATCGCCGGCGCGAGGACCTCGATCACGAGCATTTCGGTGAGGTACTGAACGGTGGCCGATATCAGGTGACTTGAGTACGCGAGTGCCGCCTGCTGTTTGAGGCCGACAGTGACGTGCACGTGCGGGACGATCTCGTCCTTGGCGGGGTCGTAGGAGAAGGTGCCGCAGCCCATGGCCTCCACCTTCTCCAAATGGACCGGAAGGCGCACGGGCGCTTCGGGGTCTTCCACCCGCTGGCAGGTCCCCGCGATCTCGGTCTCGGCGAAGGCGGCGAGGAACATGGGGACGTATCCCTGCTGGATCCCGTTGTCCCTGCAGAAGCGGGCCAGGGACGGCAGGAAGTGCTCGCCGTGGTCGAAGTTGACTCCGAAGGTCCGGCCGGGTTTCAACTCGTGGGTACGCATGGGTGGTTCACTCCTGTCGGGCAGGTGTGCAAGGGGGGAGCGGAGGACGGCGTCACAAGGTGATGCGCAGGTCCTGGGACTGGAGCCAGGTGTTCAGGTCCAGAACCATCTCCAGGCTGATGCGGGTCAGGGTGGACGTGGTCGCCCGGGGCGGTGAGTCGAGCAGGCTCCGGACGGCCCGCTGGTCGAGGAGCGGCAGCACCGGAGCGGTGCCGTCGGCGACCAGCCCGGCGAGGGAGGCCCGCAGGGCGAGGCCGTAGGCGGGGTCCTGGGTGGCCGGGTAGGGGCTCTTGCGCCGCTCCAGGACCGAGGCCGGCAGTACGTCCTGGACGGCGGCGCGCAGCAGGCTCTTCTCCCGCCCGTCGAACGTCTTCATCGACCAGGGCGTGTTGAAGACGTACTCCACCAGACGGTGGTCGCAGAACGGAACCCGCACTTCGAGCCCGTGCGCCATGCTCAGGCGGTCCTTGCGGTCGAGGAGCATCGTCACGAAGCGGGTCAGGTGCAGATAGGAGATCTCCCGCATCCTGCGCTCCGTCGGATCGGCCGCGTCGAGGTGCGGCACCTCGGCCAACGCCTCGCGGTAACGGTCGCGTTCATACGAGACGACGTCGAGTTCCTTGCGCAGCGCCGGGTCGAAGAGATCGTCGGGGCGCTGCCGGCGCATCATGAACACCAGCCAGGGGAAGGTGGGCGCGGCCACCGCCTCGGGCAGGTGGAACCAGGCGTACCCGCCGAACACCTCGTCTGCCGACTCGCCGGACAGGGCCACCGTCGAGTGCTCCCGGACCGCCTGGAACAGCAGGTGCAGGGAGGTGTTCATGTCCCCGCTGAACTGCGGGTGTTCCCATGCCCGGACCACATCGGCGCGCAGCGCGGGCTCGGCGAGCCGGGCGGCGTCGAGCACGATGTCGGTGTGGGTGGGACGCAGATGCCGTACGACGTCGTGGACGTACGGTCCGTCGGGTGAGCCGCGCATCCCGTCGTCCTCGAAGTGGTCGGCGAGGCCGACGAAGTCCACGGCGAAGGAGCGCAGGCCGCCGTGGCGCAGCCCCAGGGCGGTGATGGCGCTGGAGTCGAGGCCGCCCGAGAGCAGGGAGCACAGCGGGACGTCGGCCACGAGCTGCCGTTCGACGATGTCTTCCAGCAGTTCCCGCACCGTCGTGATGGTGGTGTCGAGGTCGTCGGTGTGGTCATGGGCCCGCAAGGTCCAGTACCGTCGCTTGCGCAGGCCCTCGCGCCCGAAGCGCAGGAGCTGTCCGGGGCGCACCTCGTGCAGCCCCTTGTAGAGGGAGTGCTCGGGAGTCCGGGCGATGGTGAGGATCTCGCGCAGGCCGTCGGCGTCGACGGCCCGCGGCGCCCGCGGATGCGCGAGGATCGCCTTGGGCTCCGACCCGAACAGAAGCCCCCCGGCGGGTAGTTGGCAGTAGAAGAGAGGTTTGACGCCCAATCGGTCGCGCACCAGCAGGAGCTCTTCCGTCCGGGTGTCCCAGATCGCGAAGGCGTACATGCCGTTCAGCCGCTCGACCACCTCTTCTCCCCACTGGAGGTAGCCGTGCAGGACCACTTCGGTGTCGCTGCGCGTATGAAAGCGGTGCCCCTTGGCTTCCAACTGAGCACGCAGCTCACAGAAGTTGTAGACCTCCCCGCTGTAGGTCAGGACGGCGGCCGTGGCCTCTGCGGCCATGGGCTGCCGGCCTCCGTCAGGGTCGATGACGGCCAGTCTCCGATGGCCCAGCGCCGCGTGGGGGCTCAGCCATGTTCCCGTGTCGTCGGGGCCGCGAGGGGCGAGCGTTTCGGTCATGGCGGACACGACGGCCCGCTCGGTGAGGAGGTTTCGTTCGAAGTCGACCCAGCCTGCGATACCGCACATTCGGCTGTCCATTCATGGTGTCCCGCGTACAGCGTGTCTCACCGTCACGAGGCGAGAGCGCGCTCGTATGCCGCCTGTTTTCGGACTTTCGCGTCCGCAGAGCGCGGAAACTCGACTGGAAGGTCCACCCGAGATCAGGACCTGTATCGGGAACTGGCAGTGCGCGCCAGTATCCGCCCCGTGGATGCACCGGAGACATTATCAAAGGGTTTCGAAGTCGGGATTTCTCACGGTGTGGCTCTGGCCAGGATCAAGACGCATTGAGGCGGAGAGGAAACGGACACGCGACGGCGGGATACGGGCATCTCGACATCACACTTCGGGCAATCCCCAGTTGCCGCAACGCAGTGACGGGAGCCGGAAGTGCGCAAACGGGCATGGGATCTTGCTTTGGGTGGGTTGTGCTCGGCGCAGACTTGGCGTGGAAGGCGCGCTTCTAGCGAATTGGTGAAACATGTATATTTGAATGCCGAATTATTTGCCCAGAGTAATCACAATGTTCGGCGGCGCCCTGTTGCTTTCTTTGTGGACTTGATGGTTGGGGGGCATGCAATTCTGTGCCGTGGTGGGCTTGGGTTTGTAGCGAATCGCGATCTCGAAGCGGGGGGATCTACGCGGTGGCTGCTTCCACGCGCCGATGACCGCAGTGATTTCCTCGGCTCCAGGTCGACCTGCAGGGTCGCCGCCGATGCGGCTGGTTCGTCACGGCCCGGTTGAGGGAGCGGGCCACGGGCCGGACGCCTGGCGGACGTCCAGCAGCGCCCGCTCGCCGAGGTCGGCCAGGGCGCCGAGTCCGTCGGCGCGCAGGAGGGTGCGGTCGCGGCGGGCGGCGGGTCAATTCCCGCGTCGATCTGGCGGTCATTCACAATCTCGCCACCCCCTCGCCCTCGTCGCCGAGGAACACGCGGAGATCCTGGACGCCCCGGAGTAGCTGGATGGCGCACAACTCCACCCGGCCCAGAGCGCGGCGGACCAGGTCCACGTCCCCACGCGCCGGGCCTACGTGAGCGGGCGCACCTCAGCCGGCGGTGCCGACCAGGCGACGCATGATCGTCATGAGTTCGTCGGGCGGGGAGATCCTCATCGTCCGGCTTTCCCGGTCGAAAACCGTGATCGATGTCAGGGTGCCGGCGCGCCACCAGAACACCCGGGGGGACAGGCGTCCGGGGCCATCCTCGTAGGCGCCCTGCCCAAACTGCGCCAAGCCGTTGACGGCCTCGGCGACGTGCCTGTCGGCGAGCGGGTAGAACACGAGGTTGTGCCGGTTCGGGACGACCAGCAGCACACCCTCGTCCGGTATCTCGGGGCCGCCGGCGGCCCGCACCGCCTCGTCGAAGACGAGCACCTTGCTGGCCGCGAACACCGACTCCGGGTGGCCGAGGATGTGGAGGACCGCGCCATCGGCGAGATCGAAGGTGTCGTAGTTGACCGGCTCGCCGAGCAAGTTGGCACGCGCGGCGGCCGCGAGGGTGTCCCACTCGACGAGGGCCACGTCCCGGTCGTCGAGGACGCGGACGTTGTCAGGGGTGTCGAGGGCGATGCCCGCCAGGAGGTCCGTGGCCAGCGGTTGTAGGTAGCTGAACTGCCCTCGTGCTTCCTCGGGTATCGATTCCTCGGCGACCAGCCTCAGGTACACGCTGCGCAGGGGGTTCGGGGCACTGCCGTGGTCTGTGCGGGCTGGCAGGTCGTCGCTCATACGCGGTTCCTTGGGGTGTGCGGCCACGGCGGGGTGCCGGGCACATCTGGTGGGGTGGTCCGTCGGGCGGCTCACAGGTGGAGCAGCACGCACTGATCAAATCACGCAGCTCCGTGCCGCTGCTCCGTGCCGCCGCACCGTGGCGCCGACGACGAGAGTCCGCCCTGGCCTGAGGCGTGGCCGGTCCGGCACGGCAGGCTGAAGCGAGCTTCGGTTGCGGTGAGGGGGCCGGCCGAGACGGGTGGTGAATCTCGGGGATCATCATCACTGCTGGTCAAAGCCCCAGGCTCGTAGACATCATGGGGTCGTTCGTGTCGTACAACGCAAATGACCCCGTCATGGCTCTGCCCTCGCTCAGTCACCATCAGAGCCGGGCTGCTCTCGAGAAGGCCGCCGCCGCGCGCAAGGAGCGGGCCGAGGTGAAGGATGCCTTCAAGCACGGCAGGATGTCCCTGGCCGAGGTGCTGGCCAGCGCCTCCGAGGCCATCGGCAAGGTGACGGGTCCGCGCCCTGCTCGAATCGCTCCCCGATATCGGCAAGGTGCGGGCGGGCCCACAAGCTCCTGTCGCAGATGGAGATCTCCGAGAGCCGACGCGTACTGACGGCCCTGACACCGGGCACGGATCAGGGCCGTCAGCCACACGAGTCCGGCATGTCGGCTCCGGCCAAGCCGGCCTGCGGCGGCACCTCAACGGAAAGGTGGTCAAGAGCTACCGCGCCGCGTCTGGCGTGGGCAACACCGACGAGAGCTTCCCCAACCGGGGATGGCTGCCCAGCGCCACCTACCAGATCAAGGGCCACCAGACCAACCGCAACAGCACGATCAAGGGCTACGCGATCCAGCTCTCCGACATGCCGTGCACCCCGAGGCCTCACGGTCACAAGAAGGTCACGCGCGGGGACCTGTTCATCCACAGCGAGATGACGAAGAACGGCACCCAGGGCGGTTCTGAGCCCACACGATGGGACGGGGACAGCGACTACAAGTCCTTCGGCTGCCTCAAGCTGACGCCCGCCAACATCAAGGACCTGTTCGCAAGGCTGAACAAGGCGGGATGGCCCAAGAACCTGGTCCTGAAGGTCAGCTGACACCACCGAGCCGAACATCCGGACCCACTAGGCCGCGAAGCACGAAGAAGAGAACGGCGCCCGCCCCGGGCACCTCTGGGGCGAGCGCCGTCGTTGCTCCGTCAGGCAGCCCACTCCCGTGCCCGGATGGACCGCTACGCCGAACAGGACGATGCTGACGCAGCGCACCCCGGTGCGCCAGGACGACCAGCGGGCGCATCGCCCGCAGGAGCCCGGACAGCATCGCGGCCGGGAGGCTGGTCACTGAGTGCACCCCGATGCCGCGGGTGCGCACCGATGATGCCTGGCATCCACTCCACCCAGCGGAGTCCGGCGGCCGGGAGTGCGCGGCATCGCCGGTGACGATGCCGCGCATCCGCCTGCCCGCTGTTAGAGGCCGCGCAGATTGGCGGTCGGTCAAAGATGGTCGGCGCTGGTCGGAAACCCTGACGTGGTGACGCGCTACAAGGGCACGGCGCGAGGATCCATGGCCTGGTCCAGCGGGCGGGTGTAGCGTCAGCTTCGCTCGGCGGAAGTCCATTCCTGCCGGTGGAGGCGTTCGACTCCGTCCAGCAGGAGGTCCAGGGCGAACTCGAACTCGAACTGATCGTCACAGCCCTGGCCCACCACCGATGCGCTGTCGTGCGGCCGGGCCATCACGATCTCGACGATGTGGGGGTACCGGGCGGCCATCTCGCCGAGCAGGGCCCCCGCCGGAGCCTGCGGGTGGGCGTCGGCCGGAGCCGGAGTCGGCGAGGCAGGGAACAGGTCCTGGGTGAACCCCCATACGCGGCTGCCCAGGGCGTGCATCGCGTGGTGAGTGAGGTCGGCGGACAGGCCGCCGGCCAGGAACATGCCGATGATCGAGTTCAGGTAGTCGAGTACGCCGGGGGTGGGAGTGGTCCGGGACTCGATGACGCGCGAGGCCCAGGGGTGGCGCAGGAGTGCTCGTCGCGCCGAGAGGATGCGGCGGCGGATCGCGCTCTTCCACTCCGCATCGTCGGCCGGGGGCTCGATCTCGCCGACGATGACCTCCACCATGCCGTCGAGGAGCTGCTCCTTGTTGGCCACGTGCTTGTAGAGCGCCATCGGCACGACGTCCAGCTCGTGCGCCAGGCTGCGCATGCTCAGCGCCTCGATGCCCATGCGGTCGGCGAGCGCCACGGCGGCACGCAGCACGCGGTCGCGGTTGAGGGGCGTCCGTCGGGCCGGCTCTGTCTGCTGGGCGATCTGCTGACCGCCTGCCCTGCGACCGGTCGTCACTCGATTCCCTCCTTGACGGGTGTACGGGGTACACCATACCGTGACGAGCGATCGGTGTACGCCGTACACCTCCATGTGGCCACATACCAAGGAGTCCCGGTGGCCTCACCGAGAAAGCTCGCGACAGCGGCGGGCGTGTGCTTCCTGATCACCCACGTCACCTCGATCGGTGGGCTCGCTCTGTACGGCCCGGTGCTGAACAACGCCGACTACGTCGCCGGCCACGGCGCTGACACCAGGGTGCTCCTGGGTGCCCTGTTCGAAGTGGTCCTCGCCATCGCCATCGTCGGCACCGCGTTCATGCTGTTCCCCGTCGCCCGGCGGCACAGCGAGGGGCTCGCCGTCGGCTACGTCGGCCTTCGCACCCTGGAGGCGGCTGTCATCACCGTCGGCATCGTCAGCCTTCTTGCCGTCGTGACATTGCGTCAGCATCCCCGCAGGGGGCGGACCCGGCCTCGCTCCTCACCACGGACAGAGCGCTGGTCGCGGTCCACGACTGGACGTTTCTGCTCGGGCCCGACTTCATCTGCGGAGCCAACACGACAGTGATGGCGTACCTGATGTACCGCTCACAGCTCGTGCCGCGCGTCATCGCCGTGCTGGGGCTGATGGGCGGCCCGCTGATCTTCGCCTCCGCGATCGCTGAGCTGTTCGGCCTCTATCAGCAGCTCTCCCGAGTAGGGGCGCTCACCGCGATCCCGGTGTTCGCCTGGGAGCTGACCTTGGCCATCTGGCTCATCACCAGGGGATTCAAGCCGCCTGTCGCCGCGTTCGAGGTCACCGCCCCCACGCCGGCAGACAGTGAGCTGCCGCTGATGGTACGACCCGAAGCCGAGGCTCCTGCCAACCCGGCCCAGTGACGTCGGCCTGCGCAGACAGGCGGCGGGCGCGGCCCGGTCGGCAGGCGGGACAGTGATCACTGGGGGGACCTGTGCCTGTGCTGCCGTCCTGGCTGACCGTACCGCTCTGGGACCAATTCGCCGCCTTGCTGCCGCAGCGGCCCACGTTCGATCCAGTCCACCCCTTGGGCTGCCACCGGCGCCGGATCAGCGACCGGACGGTTTTGGACAAGGTGCTGCAAGTCCTTGGCGGCCGACATGGCGTCTCCCCAGCTCCTGCCTGGATCGACCCGACAGCCAACTCACTTGCCTGTTAGGCGTACTCCTCCCGTGCCAACCGGGCCCACCTGCGAAAGCGCGGAATCCGGTGCACGATCCCGGAGCCCGCCGACCAAGCCGCCGGCCGCGAACGGCGCGGGCGGGTCGGCGGGCGGCCTCCGGCGTTCGACCGCGAGGACTACAAGGCACGGCACGCGGTAGAGAAGAGCAAGCCGCAGTGCTGTCATACCTGCGGTTCGTCGTCATGGGTTCCTTGTTCTTCCTCGTTGTCGATTATCGCCAGGCGTTGGTGGTGCAGCCATGCCTGGCGGGCGCCGCTCCCGCGCGGCAACTGGTGCAGTCGGCGGAGCCGTTCGATCTCGGCCGCATCGGCGTGAATGCTCCAGGAGTGGCGCGCGTCGTCGCGTTGGTGGGCGGTGACCCAGCCTTTCTCGATCCGGCCATGGAGGGTGACGCGGGGCATGCCGAGCTCGCGGGCGAGGCCGGTGAGCCACCACTCGTCGGGCTCAGGGGGCGGCGGCCCGGCGCTGGGTGTGTTCCTGGCGGCTGACGCAGCCCAGTTCTTACAGGAGTTGGCGTACTCCCTGGGTGCCGAAGTGGTCTCGGCGTTTGGGTGGCCGCAAGCCCTCGTCGTTGAGGATCTTCGCGATGGTTGGGGCGGTGTGGCCGGCCTGGGCGGGCTCGTGGGCGCGGGCTGCCAGATGAGGAAAGTAGCTGAGCTGGTCCAGGCGGCCGACGGGGCGGATGACCTCGCCTCGGGTACGGTGCCCGCCTGCCCAGGTGATCTGCACGGTGAGGCGCTACCCGAGGCCCCCGGGTCGGCGGTCACGCCTCGTCAAGTGCGTCAACCCCTAAAGGTCAACGCAATCACGGAGATCTGGCCGCGGCAGACCAGCGCGCTCACGCATCAATGCGATGGCCCGAACGTGGCCCCTCGCAGCCGCCAGTTGGTCCACCTCCCGCTGGTCCTCGGCCGAGAGCCGACCCCACAGAGAATCGTTCATCCTGACATTGAATCGCTCGGTAGCACCGCCTGTCTCACCATATTCCCGCAGGTGAGACAGCTCCCTTATCAAACACCGCTGCCGGGACAAAACGCTCTTTAAGGGGGCCGGGGCCGCAGCGGGATGCCCCTGCCGGCCCTCAGGACGAGGAGCCGAGGCCGGACCGGCCGCCTGTCGTGCCCAGGCGGCCGGTGGCTCCAGGAGGCAGTGCGTTCCCTCGCCCAGGCCCATGAAGCGGGGGAGGGGGAAGCTGCAGCCTCCCGGTCAGTTGCCGGCCGTGGGCCGGGGCCGGCGCAGCACTATTACGGTCGGCGCCGCGCCGCCGGCGACGCGCACGCCACCGCCCTGCGCAAGGTCGGCCGCGACGGCGTCATGTATCCGCTCTGACCGCTGGTACGGCATGGCATTGCCGTTCTATCGCTCGGCGGTGCCGTCCTCACCGTCCACCTCGTAGATCCGCTCTTGGAGCCGTTCACCGGCCCAGTCCAGCCCGACGCCCAGGTCGAACCAGTGCCGGTCCTTGCGGACTCCGGGCGGTGAGAGGTTCACCGCCGCCCAGGAGAACACCCCCAGGAGGATGGAACGCCCGTGCTGCGTTGTGCGCACGGACAGTGCGAACGGCGCGGCGAGTGCCGCGCGGGTGACCAACATGACCTGTTCGTTCTCAGAATGTCGACGCCCACCCGTGAGAAACCGCGGTCTTTCAGGGATCTTGACCCACTCGACCACCGCGTCTGCCACCTGGGCGCGCAAGCACTCTTCGATGCCCTTCCGGACCCCGGTCGCGGGATCATCGCCGAGCCAGCCAAGCCAGTGATCAGGCTCAGTGAGCTTGCTGAAGTCGTCCTGCGGCACCCCGTGACGGGGATTCTCCTGGTACTCACCTGTCAGTTTCCCGCTGCTGTCCACCAACCACGCGCCGCGGATGGCCTCGGGAGGTACGTAGCCGTTCGGGTCGTCGATATACGTCGGGTCGATCTCGGCGACGCTGCCACCGGGACTCTCAGCAGCCGCAGCCAGTAGCGCCGGCTCGTTCGGTATGTCCTTACGTCGGCTTCGCGAACCATAGAATCCCACGTCCCCACCCCCACCGTTGTTCGCCCAGTTGACCGCGATTGTGCCGCACCGGCCCGGACCGCATGAGGGGGGTGTGCGTGACGGCGACGGGTGGGTGGTGGGGAATCTCAGCGAGCGGGCCTGTCCACTCCCAAAGCGCGCCGACCCGCACCGGAGAGGCAGTTCACCGATGAGCGGACTGGCGAAGTGATCCGTTACCTGTTCATGAGCCACGGCAAGCTGCTGTCGACGTACTACCTGTTCGAGACCCCGATCCAGGCCGCCTGCAAAGCCGTTGGCCTCGTCCGCCCCGGCGGTCGCGGCGGCACCGGCCGGGGTACCGTCTCAGCTCACCGGTTCCGCCACACGGTGGGCACCCAGCTTGCCGAATACGGCGTGAAGCTCCACACGATCACGAAGGTCCTCGGTCACACCTCCGTGAACATGGCCCTGTCTACGCGCAGATCAGTGACCAGGAAGTCCTGCGCGACTACCAGGCCGTGCTCGGTCCCGGCGCCACGATCGCCAGCCCGGGCCGCCGACGAACTGCGCAACGGCACGCTGCCGGACGCCTCGGTCGACTGGCTCAGGACGAAATTCTTCAAGACCGAACTCGAACTCAGTCGCTGTCTCTGGCTCCTCGCCGAAGGCCCCTGCGAGTGCCATCTCTACCTGACCTGTGCGAAGTTCGTCACCACACCCGAATACGCGCCGCGGCTTCGCGCTCGGCGTGAGGTTGAGTTGCCCCTCGCCCGCGACGCGGTCGAACGCGGCTGGACCGCGAGGTCGAACGCCACCGCTGCACCAGCGAACGCATCGCGAGGCTCCTGGCCGACCTCGGCCAGCCCCTCAAAGCTGAAGGAGAGGGGATCGGCTCCAGTGCGTGATCAACCCGTGGCGGAGCTACCGGAGCGGTCCTCGCTCGTCTACGTACACAGTGGGCTCCGACAAGAACACGTCGACGTCGACTGGGCCGTAAGCGATGTTGAAGGTGTCCATCCAGTACGACCAGTCCTGCATGCCCGATGCACTGCTGAAACGGTAGTTGAGCTGCCAGCGGACCCACTGGCCGGGGACGAGGTGAACAGCGGGGGGCCTGCGCGGCCGAGGCGGTATGCCGAACAGCGGCTCCACTCGGGGTTGGACCCGCAACCGACCGTCGGCTTCGCGCAGCTGGACGTCGACCTTGCGCAGGTCTTCCTGGCCGCCACGGGGCTCGAAGCCATATCGCTCATGCATGCGGACCATGTGCGCAAACTGGTGCGGCACAGCAGGGACAGCGAAGCCGACCGGAGCTGCGTTCCTACGGGCGGCAGCCTCTCCTCCTCGGGACTGCTTCGTCCAGGACGTCCGTATCCACTGGACGGTGATTTCCACAGTCGCTGCCCCTGCCACTCCATCGAAGATCTCACTCTATGCGGGTCGGAAATCGGGTTCGACGTCACGAGGCTGCTGAAATCGACCTGCTCCCGCGTATCAAGAAGGTCAAGCTGTACCGGCCGGTTGCCGGCGACTCGGACGCCTAACCACAGCTCGGCCCGGCGCTGGCCCGCCCGATCCGCTGGGAACTGATCGCCCAGTAGTACGATCAGGTGATCAACTGCGCGACCGCGATCCGGATCCGTACCGCGTCGACCGAGGCGATCCTTCGCCGCTTCACCCGCAGCGCTGCCCACCCCACCTACGCGGCCATGCTGGAGGTCGGTCGGGCACTGAAGACCGTCTTCGTGGCCCGCCACCTGCGGCTGCGCGACCTCCAGCTGGGAGATCGAGGAGGGCCTGAACGTCATGGAGTCCTCCAACGGAGCCAACTCCGTGATCGCCCAGCGGGACCACTGGTGTGCTCGACCGTCCGGCGCGACGCGTATGTCATTGGCGTCTCCCCATAGCCGTTTTACCGCGCCGAATGAAGGCGCCGGAACGTCCCTCGCGTCGGCGGGAAAGGCGAGGGCTGAGACGGGGGACTGCCGTGTCGACCACCCTGAGCCGGCGGGGACTACCCCGTCAGGTCCAGCACCATGACCGGCCCGTACGGATCACCCCCGCGTCGGCGGGGTCCACGAGTTCGTCTACGTCGAGGGCATGGCGTGGGACGGCGCACCCCCGGGCGGCGGGACGGACTGGTCGAGCCTGAACGACCCGACCTACGGCGACGGAGCACCCCCGCGTCCGGTCTTCGCTGGGCTGCGGCGTGGATCCGTGCACCTGACGCCGGGGCCTCAACACTTCAGGTGCGTGCGGCCGGTGGGCGGCTCAGTCCCGGTGACCGCGGCCGAAGGCCCGGCGGACAAGCCGGACCAGGAACCAGATCAGCACGGCGATGAAGAGAATGACAAGGACGACGACAACCAGGAGGAAGATGCCGAGTTTCTTGAAGAAGCCGCTCTTCTTCCTCGTCTTCTTGGTGTGGAACCGGGCCGACGAGGAGTGATGCCGGGACGTGCGGTGCCGGAGACCAACGTCGGAGGCGGTCTTCGGAGACAAGGGTCCAGTGCGTACGGTGGTCACTGCGGCCGTCGCCCGTTGCTGGGCGCCGGTTGCGGCGGCCGCCGGTGTCACCGTCAGGCCCAGCCCGAGCAGCAGTGTCAGGAGCAGCGCTGGCACGCGGCCCTTCGGGTGGTGGCGGTCTGTGGTGGTCATGTGTGACTCCTCGTTTCGGGTGTAGGTGCCGTTGCTGCGTTGCGCAATGATGCAACTATTATTCGGCGGACGGGTGTCCGCGCCATGTCTCGATCTGAACGGGGTTTTTCATGCGCTATCTGGTACGCGATCGCATGCTGGCGTTCCACGAGGAGGCCTGGGTCGAGACGGAGCACCGGCAGAAGCTGTTCAGGGTCGACCGCAAACTCCTGCGGCTGCGTACCACGTTCCACTTCCTGGACACCCAGGGCGACCAGGTCGCGAGCATCGTGAAGAAGGTGCTGACCCTTCATCACACGATCCTCATCAAACAGAACGGCGAGACCATCGGCCGCATCAGTAAGCGGAGATTCCGCATCTTCGGCGACCGCTTCAAGGTCGCCCTGCGGGACGGCCGCCGGCTGCGCATATCGGGCAACCTCTGGGATCGTGAGTTCGACATCGCGGACAACGGAACCACCCTGGCACACATCTCGCGCCGCTGGTTCAGCCTCCGCGACGCCTACGCCGTGGACGTGATGTACGAAGCCGACTCGCTGCTGCTGATCGTCCTCGCGGTGTGTGTGGACCACATCATCGAGGACCGCAGGAGTGAACAGCTCACCAATCTCTGACCCACGCACCTTTTCGGCGCGCGTAGCCCGCTGACAAATGTGCGTCTTGGACGCAGTACAGCTGTGAAGCTGGGACATCGACGCGCCGTTGAGACGGCGCCTGATCGGGGGGAACCACCTCATCATGATGGGTCATTCGCATGCCGTGAGCGGCGCGTTGCTGTTCGCGGGCACCTCTGTATACCTTCCACCCGCACTGTTGCACACGCATCTGCAGCCCCAGGAGATCCTGATGGGCACGGTGCTGTGCGCGGGCGCCGCACTGCTGCCCGACCTCGACCACCATGATGGAACGATCGCGAACTTCCTTGGTCCGGTCTCCCGGATGCTGTGCCGGTTCGTCGCCTGGATCTCCGGTGGTCACCGCCATGCCACGCACTCCCTGTTCTTCATCGCCCTCATGACAGTGGGCACCTGGGCCGGAATCGCCTACCTGGGCAGGCCGTTCACACTCGGGATGTGTTTCTTCCTGCTGGCGATGGCGGTACGCGCGCTCAATCTCTGCCCATCCGGCCATGGTTTCCATGCCTGGGGCACCATTGTGGCGATGGCAGCGCTGGGCACCTCGGCGATCGCCAAGTTCATCCCCTCCGCGCCGGGTTGGCTGCCTTACGCGGTCGGTCTGGGTTGCCTGGCCCACCTGCTTGGTGACTCCATCACCAAGCAGGGCGCACCTTGGCTGTGGCCGCTGAAGACCCGCTACGAAATCGTGTTGATCAAGAGCAGTGGCAACAAGCTGGAGACCGAGATACTGACACCGCTGATGGGTGCCGGGACGATCGTCCTGCTCTGGCTGACGGTCTTGTCGCCGCATCCCTTGCATTGAGGTGGTGCCCGGCTCCATCGAGGCCGTGCGATCAGCGTCGTTGCGCAGCATCACAGTGCGGTCGGGGACTCGGCCGAGGATGCGGGGGCAGTTGCCGGAGGCGGGCAGAGCGGCCATGAAGTCCAGGGAGCCCACCGTGTCCGCCTGCGACCTTGTTCTGCGGGTGCAGGTGGGCGAACGCCAGGTCGCCTTGGTGGAAGGCGGTCAGGTGTCCGCGAAGGTGCCCAGGTAGGGCTGCAGGTCGGTGACCGGCATGCTGCTCTTGCGGACAGTCACCGCCAACAGGCTTGTCGTGCGCGGTCCTTCAGGTGGCCGCGCACGGTGAGGGCGTAGCCGTCGACGGTGGTCGAGGGCGAGGGTGCCGGCAGGGCGGTGGCGGAGGTGGGGCTGGGGACGGTGACGGTGCGGCTGAGGACGAGATCCTGTCCCTTGCCCGGACCGTCGGCCGGGGTGAACTGGGTGAACAGGCGCCACATGCCGGGCTCAAGGGCGCTCAGGCGTGCCGTCCAGGTGCCGTTGGCGGCCATGGTGGGGTGGACGTGCTGGAATCCGGTCCGCTCCGAGCGGATCGCGTAGCAGTACGCCCGCCGGCTGATCCCGAAGTGCCGGCAGGGCATTGCAACGTTCCCGCTGACCTCTTCGACGCGGCGTCTGACGGCAAGGCGCCGCTTGGCCTCGCGGTCAAGCGGCGGGGTGGTGGGAGTGGACTTCGGCATGTGGATCTCCGTAGTGATCAGAGACCCAGGTGTCAACGGTGATCGTCAGTTTTAGACCGTCAACAGGCACAACCGTGCCGTCGGCAGGCTCAGGCGGCGAAGAGGGGCCGCATTCCGGGGTGCACGGGGCCGCCCACACGCCGTCGGCTAGTAGCCCCGTCTGACCGCTACGGACGTGGTGACGGCGGCGGTTGCCTCACTGGCCGGGCCCGCCGCTGTTCGATTCTCACCGGTGACGGCCGGGCCTCCCTCCTCGAACTGGAGGTCCCGGGGATCAGGCTCAGTGGAACCTTGGTTGGGACTGAGTCGCTGAGGCGCGGGTGCACCGTCAGGGCGTGAGCGGGATGGCAGGGCCAGGCGTTCGAGGTGGCCATTGAGGGCGGCCTGCAGTTCGGCGGGCCGGTTCGTGGCCCGGGCCTCGCTGAGCACGTCGTGCAGCACGAGGTGGACGGGGCCGGCGGGGGAGCCGGGGCGAATCTGCCGGAAGCGGATCAGGTGGAGGACGGTGCCTCGCGTACGGCGTCGTACACCGGGCATCGATGGCGTGCTGTGGGGCACTGAGCACGTCGGTTCGACCGTCCCCGCGGGCCTTGGCGTTCGACGGCGATGAACACGGCTCGCTACTTCTCAACTGCCCTGTATACGCTGGGTGAGGGCCTCCGGATCGGTAGCGTCCGGGACCAGGTCGGCGGGGCAGGGAATCGAGCCCCTTCGGTCAGCAGGTTCACGGCCGCCTGTCGACGCGGTAGTTACAGAGCCTGTGCCCTGGCTCGTGTCAGTCACGCTCAGTGATGCAGGGACGGCCTGCTCGCTTCCGCGCCGACTGAGTGGGCGACCCACGGGCCTTGGGGAGGAAGTCGGAGGGCGCCGACGGCGACCTTGCTCGGTTTCGGCGCGACGCACCAGTCCCGTGGAGCCAGCAGGACGCTGAGGGTCACCGCGAGAATCAGCCAGAGTCGGAGGTCGCCCAGGACCTGCGCGTCGTTGGTCAGCCTCGGGGCGAGGTAGAGCGCGCCGAAGGAGACCAGCGACCAGACGGGCACGGGCCGACGCAGCCCCAGGGCCTCCCAGACCAGGGTGCCGAGCAGGAGTCCCGCCGAGTAGTAGTCGTAGACGCCGGGATCCAGCAGGAGTCGCGCGCCGATGCCGAGCAGCGGCACCGCAACCCAGCGCCCTCGGAGGATCGCGGCCGCCCCGAGAACGCAGCCGAGTACGAGTTGCGCCGGCCGGTCCCACGACGGCGTCCCCGCCGCCGACACCCCGAGCGCCCGGAGCGCCGAGGACGGTTCGTTGACGATGTGGTACTGGGTCGCGCCCAGCGTCGCGGGGTCGGCGACGACGAAGGGCAGCCAGGCCAGCAACACGGCGGCGACGGCGTAGAAGGCGACATGCCGTCGTCGGGTGCGGGCCACGGCGAGAGCCAGCGGCAGGAAGACCAGTGCCCAGGGCTTGGCGTCCACGGCCAGGCCCAGGCTCAGTCCCGCCAGTGCCGGGACGTCAGCGAGGACCGCCCGGATCGCCAGCGCCGCGAAGAGCAGCGCCAGCACGTCGTCGAGGTGGCTGTAGTGCACCGCCAGGGATGCCCAGACGATCAGGAACACCGCACCGGCGGCCGCGACGGTCGTCCGCAGGGCCTGCGGGCGCGACCGCAGATCCGGCTGCCGGGCCAGTGCCGTCTGCTCGACCAGCCACAGCACCAGAAGGCCGACGCTCATCATCGTCAGCTGGGCGGCGACGACCCCGCCGAGGTTTCCCAGAACCCAGGCGCAGAGGAAGGCCAGTGGTCCTATCTGCAGGTTCGGGTAGTTCGCGTAGAGGTGCAGGCCCCCCGTCGGCGAGGCTCCGGAGCCGGAGAACAGCAAGGTGCTGCCGTTCGCGAAGTAGTGCCACGAGTAGCCGCCGCCGTGCAGGTCCGCCAGGAACCAGATCGCCGCCCAGGGGCCGAGGAACCACCAGTGCCAGGCGGTCCCGCCCCGCGCGGGGCGGCTGCTCTGATCAGCCATCCTCAAGCCTCCCTGGTGGTCGACCCCCTGCCTGGAATGACTCCCCCTGACCGCTCCCGGGTTCCTGCACAACCATGAGATTTGGGTATGGAGTGCCTGAAACCTGGCCCGGGACGGCGGAGCTGTGCGTCAGCGCCGGCTCATCACGCCGTGAAAACCACCATGAGAAACCGGCGGCGGTCCGAGGCCGGCCGGGCCGCCTAGTTCGGCATAGGTCGGACGCCGGGCGCCGCATTCGAGAGTCACGGCACCGGGCGTTCGATCACAGGCGTCATCGACGAACCGGTTCAGCCCGGCGACGCCCTCACCGGCCGGTCCCGCGCGGCCCAGGGGAGGGACCGGGGCGACCGGCGGAGCGGCCGTGTCGGGAGTCATGGCGTTTCCTCTGGATGGCGGTCCGTCAGTGATGCGGTGGGGAGCCCCATCGGCCAATGGCGGTGGGACGGATGCCGCTTCGCGAGCGGGGAAAGCTCGTTGCATGGTTGCAGTTCCGGAATCGGCCGCACCGAGTGACGACCGACGCCTGCACACGGCTGGTGGGCGGCCCGCCTTGTTGCCCAGCCTCCATCAGCCACCTGAAGGCACAGACCACGGCCGGCCGACGCTTCCGTCGAGCCCAGCCCCGTTTCACAGGTGACGCCCGAGATGTCCGGCAGGTGACGCCTAGACTGGTGGCCGCGCGCATGCGGACGACCCTGGTGGACCGGTGGCGAAAGGGAGGGGACTGTGGCGCAGATCGCCGGCGGCTTCGAGGATCCGTCCGCCGAGGTGCTCGCGGAGGCGGCCGCCACTTTCGGGCTGCTGGCCGCGGCGCCGAGGCTGCACATCATGTGGGCACTGGCCGCCCAGGGCGAGAGCGACGTGAGCGCGCTCGCGGACCGGATCGGCGGGGCGCTGCCCGCCGTCAGCCAGCACCTGTCCAAGCTCAGACTCGCGGGTCTCGTCCGTTCCCGCCGGGAGGGCCGGCGGCAGATCTACTACGTCGGCGACCCCGATGTCGTCACGGTCGTCCGCGTGCTGGTCGGTCAGCTGTCCCGGCGCGCCGCGGAACCGGCCGTTCTCGCGGGCGGGTTGCAGGGGACCGATGCCTAGGAGCGCCCCGGCCTGGGGAGAGGACGCTGCGGCGCCGGTGTCCGGGGTCGTACCGGGCACGCGCGCGCCGGGCGGCACCGCTGCGCGGACGGCCGCCGGGACGCCGGACGCGGGCACGGCACTGCAGGTGCTGCGGCGGCTGGACACCGGACCGCGCGGGCTGACCGAGGACGAGGCCGCGTTGCGCCTGACTCGCTTCGGGGTCAACACGCTGCCCGCCCGCAAGGACGTCTCCTGGCCGCTCCTGGCGCTGCGCAGCCTGCGCGACCCCTTCACCGCGGTACTGCTGTGCCTCGCCGTGGTCTCCGCGGTGGTGTTCGCCTGGGCCACTGCCTGTGTGATTCTCGTGCTGGTCGTGATCAGCACGGTGCTGCGGGCCTCGGGCGAGCGCCGGGCCGACCGGTCCGTGGTGCATCTGCGCGGGCTGGTCGCCACCACTTCCACCGTGCTGCGCCGGGCCGACGAGGACGCGGCACCCGTCGCCCGGGAGATCCCGGTGGAGGACCTGGTCCCCGGCGACATCGTCCAGCTCGGCCCGGGCGACCTGGTCCCGGCGGATGTACGGCTGCTGCGCGCGCGGGGCCTGACCGTCCACCAGTCGGCGCTGACCGGGGAGTCGGCCCCGGTCCCGAAGCACGCAGCCGACGTCGCCGGGCCGGCCGGCACCGCCGAGTTCGAGCAGCCGCAGCTGTGCTTCCAGGGCAGCAGCGTCGCCACCGGCAGCGGCACCGCCGTGGTGGTGGCCACCGGCGGGCGCACCCGGTTCGCGGCCGCCCACGACCGCTCACTCGGGCAGCGCGAACCGAGCGCCTTCGACCGGTCCGTGCACGGCATCTCGTGGATCCTGATCCGGTTCATGCTGCTCACCCCGCCGCTGGTGCTGATGACCAACGCCGCGCTGCGCGACCGGGGGCTGGAGACCCTGCCGTTCGCGGTGGCGGTGGCGGTGGGGCTGACGCCGGAGATGCTGCCGGTCGTCGTCACCACCTGTCTGGCGCGCGGCGCATCGCTGCTGGCCCGCGCGCACGGGGTGATCGTCAAACGGCTCCCGGCCCTGCACGACCTGGGCGCGGTCGATGTGCTGTGCCTGGACAAGACGGGCACCCTCACTCAGGACCGGCCGGTGGTCGAGCGCGGCCTGGACGCGGCCGGTGCCGACGATCCCGAGGTGGTGCGCTGGGCCGCCGTCAACGCCTGGTGGACCCTTCAGCTCGCCGAGCTGCCCGAGCCCGATGCCCTGGACGAGGCGGTCCTGGACGCGGCGGACGAGGACGACCTCATGGTGTACGACGGGGTCGCGGCGCTCCCTTTCGATCCCGTGCGCCGGCTGGCCACGGCCGTGGTGCGCACCCCCGACCGGCTGGGCTCGCACACGCTCGTCGTCAAGGGTGCCGTTGAGGCCGTCCTGGAGCGTTGCCCCCTGGAGCCGGAGGAGGCGCGAAGCCTGGCGGACCTTGCGGACCGGGCCGCGCGCGACGGGCTGCGAGTGCTGGCGGTCGCCACCGCCGAACGCCCGGCCCGGCTGCGCGACTACACCCCGGCCGACGAACGCGGCCTGGACTTCCGCGGCTTTGTCACCCTGCGCGACGCCCTCGCGCCCACGGCGGCGCCCGCCCTCGCCGCGCTCGCCGCCCACGGCGTCACCGTCAAGATCCTTACCGGCGACCACCCCGGCACCGCGGCCCGGGCCTGCCGCGACCTCGGCATCCCGCTCGGTGCGAACGCCGTCGTCACCGCCGAGCACACCGACGGCCTGACCGACACCGAACTGGCCGAGCTGGCCCGCCGTACGACGCTCTTCGCCCGCTGCACCCCCGAGCACAAGGCACGGATCAGCGTCGCGCTGCGCACCGGCGGGCACACGGTCGGCTTCCTCGGGGACGGGGTCAACGACGTGTCCGCGCTGTGGGCGGCCGACGTCGGCATCGCGCCGCGCGACGCCACCGACGTGGCCCGCGAGAGCGCCGACGTGGTGCTCGCCGAGAAGAACCTCACCGCCATCGGCCACGCCATCTCAGCGGGCCGGCACAGCAGCGGCAACATCGCCACGTATCTGCGCGTCACCCTGTCGTCCAACGTCGGCAACGTCATCGCGATGCTCGCGGCCGGCCTGCTGCTGCCCTTCCTGCCGATGCTTCCGGCGCAGGTGCTGGTGCAGAACCTGTGCTTCGACACCGTGCAACTCGCCTTCGCCTACGACCGCCCCCACCCGGCCCTGTTGCGCCGCCCCGCCGCGCTCGACCCGCGCGCCCTGCTGCGCTTCATCACCGGGTTCGGCGTCCTCAACGCGGCAGCCGACCTCGCCACCTTCGCCGCCCTGGCCCTCTCCCTGCACGGCGCGGGCCCGGCCGAGGACGAGGCGGTCTTCCACTCCGGCTGGTTCACCGAGAACCTGATCACCCAGAGCCTGGTGATGCTGCTGCTGCGCACCGGCCGCCGCTTCTTCGAGGACCGACCGCCCGGCCCGGTCGGCTGGACCGCGGCCGCCCTCGCGGTCATCGGCCTGGTGCTGCCACCCTCCCCTCTCGGCCCGCCACTCGGCCTCACCACGCTCCCGCTTGAGTATTACCTGCTTCTCACCATCGTCCTCGCCCTCTACGCCGCGGGACTCGTCCTGGCCCGCAAGCACCACGAACGCAACCTGCTCGGCGGCGCCAATCCGGGCGAAGCCGGGTAATTCCTGGCGCTGGTTCGGGTGTCGGCGTCCCAAAGAGGCAGCAATGGTTGCCGGACGCTTCGGGTGACCTGTCAGGTTTCTTGCCCGCCTGTAGTACCTTGCGCGGCCGGAGCCGTCCGCCGCGCGCGGGGTCCGCGGTTCCGCCCCCTCGCGCACCTGGAGACGAAGGCCGCCCGATGTCCGTTCTGACCTACCCCGAAGCCGTGGGCGTCGGCCTGCTGCAAGGCGTCACCGAGCTGTTCCCCGTCTCCAGCCTGGGGCACAGCATCCTGATCCCCGCGCTGCTCGGCGGGCACTGGAAACACGACCTGGACGTCTCCGCCGACGGGTCCCTCTACCTCAACGAGCTGGTCGGCCTCCACCTGGCCACCGCGCTCGCGCTGGTCGTCTACTTCTGGCGGGACTGGGTCCGGGTGATTCGGGGCCTCGCGACGTCGGTCACCCAGCGCCGGATCGAGACCGTGGACCAGCGGCTGGCCTGGCTGATCGTCAGCGCCTGCATTCCGGTCGCGGTCGCCGGCGTCGCGCTCGACAAGGTGTTCCGCACGACGCTCGGGAAGCCCGTCCCGACCGCGATCTTCCTGGCGCTCAACGGCATCGTGCTCTTCGTCACCGAGCAGCTGCGGCGCGGCGGCACCGGCCGCAGACGGGCCGGGGCCGTGACCGCACCCGGGGAGGAGCATCTCTCGGCGGAGGAGCAGTCGGACCTGCGGATAACCCGGATGACGATCCGGCAGGCCGTGACGATCGGGGCGGCCCAGATCCTCGCCCTCTTCCCCGGCATCAGCCGATCCGGCTCCACGATCAGCGCAGGGATCTTCAAGGGCCTGGGCCACGAGGACTCCGCCCGCTTCGCGTTCCTGCTCGCCACGCCGGTGATCGGGGGAGCCGCGCTGCTCAAGCTGCCCCCGCTGCTCGGTTCCCAGGGCGACGGCCTGCGCGGTCCGTTGCTGGCGGGCAGCGTCGCCGCCTTCGTGGCGGCCTACCTCGCCACCCGCTACCTCGTCCGCTACTTCGAGAACCGCACCCTCATCCCGTTCGCCATCTACTGCTCGGTGGCGGGCCTGGGCAGCCTGGCGTACTTCACGTTGGCGTAAGGGCGTTGTCGGCTCAAGTTGAGCCGGGGATCGGCTGGTTCGCGCCAGGGTGAGGGGCGTCCGCCTCAGCCGGTGTGGCAGCGGCTGCCACGCGGGGCGAGGGGGGACGCTTTCCCCCTCGGGCTCAAGGGGCGGTGCGTTGCCGTCCTCCGTCGAGGGGCGGCCCGTTTGCCTTCGGGTGATGGGGGCGGCGCGCAGCCGTGTCCCTCGGGTGACGGGCCGGTCGTCCGCCGTATCCCGCAGGTGACGGGCCGGGCCTCCGCGGTGTCCCTGATCGCTCGGTGCAGCCCAGTCAGCCTGACCACTCGTCGTGGCTCAGGTGGCGTCGGGATCGTAGGCATGCGCGGGGGGAGGCGGCTTCGGCGAGGCCGCTCCTCTCGCCCCACCCCCGGCCCGCCCGGTCGGCTCGGTTCGCGCGGCCCGCTCGGTCGATTCGCCCGGCTCGCCGTTCACCGCGTCGGCCAGTTCCGCCAGCTCCGCCCTCGGATCCAGGGCGGAGCGGATCTCCTCGATCCCCAGGCCGTCGTCCTCGCCACCGAGGAGGTGTTTGCGCACGAACGTCTTCGGATGCAGGTCCTCCAGCTCGAGGTCCTTGAACTCCGGGCCCAGTTCCGAGCGGACGTCTTCCTTGGCGGCCTCGGAGAACTCGCGGACCTTGCGCAGGAACCCGGTCATCTTCTGTATGACCTCGGGCAGCTTGTCGGGGCCGAAGAGCAGGATGATCATGATTCCCAGGACGAGCAGGTCCAGGGGACTCACGTCGAACAACATCGGTGCCTCCGCTCTGTCGCCGAAGGGGACGCCGGACTCACGGCCGTACGAACTGGGTCTCGGCGGCACTGACGTCCGCTGCCGGTATGGGTGGCGGGCGGCGGGCGGTGTCGCTGACCTTGATCAGGACGGCGACGAGCAGCCAGTTGGCGACCATGGACGAGCCGCCCTGGGCGAGGAAGGG
>NZ_JBSFIH010000059.1:0-52083 GCF_053597455.1 Streptomyces sp. NPDC001393 | reverse complement strand
AAGCACCTGACGGCGCCCGAGACGTCGCTGCTCGTCACCAGCAGCAGGGTCGGTGAGCACAACTACAAGGACACGCTCAGGTTCATCAAGAGCGTACAGGACACGAATGTGACCAGGATCTCGTCGATCATTCTCCCCAGCGGCGGACACAACTTCAACACCTGGCGGCGGGAGATCCCGGCGACGCTCCAGTGGCTCAGCTCACGACTGGTCGCCCACTGAACCCCTGCGGTGCGTGACGTTGCGTGAAGCCGGTGATGTGGCCGTGTTTTTACGGGGCGGGGGTCCACGATTCGCCTACGCGCGGTAAGTTTCTGGCCATGCCACGTGGACGCCACCGCCATTCACCGCCTCTGCACCGGCTGTTGCCTCCCTCGGCGATCGCCGGTGTCTCCGCCGCCTGCGCGCTGGCTCCCTGGGTGTTCTCCGAGACCATGGTGCTGCGCGCACTGGCAGCAGCCGCCGCGGCGACGGCGGTCGTCGGCGCGGTCGTGATGCGCCGCTGGGACACACAGGCGGGCAAGCAGGTCGCCGAGCTCACACGCGCGCGTGCCGGCGACGAGTGGCGGTACGAGGAGCGGGTCGCCGAACTGGAGACCGACCTGGAGGAGTCGCGCGAGCTGCGCACGAAGCTGGAGCAGCGGCTGCGCGCCAAGCGCGCGGAGCTGGCCGGCCTGCGCAACGAGCACGCCGCCCTGCTGCGCCGGTACGCCACGGCGGAGACCGAGCGCGCGAGCGCCCTGGAGGGCCGCCGGCTGCTGGAGCTCGAGGCGGCCGCGCCCTCGTCCTCGCCCGCGCTGCCACCGGCGCGCCGTGCCGAGCCGGACCTGGAGCCGGCTGAGGTGACCGCGGCCGGGGAGCCCGCCGAGGCCGGGGCGGACTCCGGTGCCGCGCCGACGGCGTACGCGGTGTTCTCGCCCGAGGGCGCACGGCTGTACGCGCGGGCCCTGATGGCCCTGGCCCGGTTCGGCGCCGAGGCCTCGGGCGACTCCGGGACGGACGCCGGGGAGACGGCCCCGCCCGCTGCTTCCGGGGCGGTGGCTTCCGCGGACACGGCCCCTAAGGCGGCGGCTCCCGAGGCGACCGACCCCGGCGCCGCCGAGGCCCGGGCCGACGCGGGCGTCGTACCGACGGGCACAGCCGATGCCCGCGCCGATGTCCGCAAGGCCGACGCGGGCGGAGCCGGATCCGTCGCTCAGGTGGAACGCCCCCTGGAAGGCGCCCGGGAAGACGCGGCGGACGGTGTGACGCACGACGCCGCTGCCGCCGCGAGCGAGAGCGGCGCGCCGGCCGGCCAGGAGGACGAGGCCCAGGGGCAGCCCGAGGCGGCCGGCGGGCACGCGCGCGCGGCCGCCACCTCCATGGCACCGGCCGAGCCCGCCCAGCCCGTGGGCCCGCCGCCCACCGGGCACTTCACGGTGCCGACCGCGGTGGCCGTCGTACCGGCCGCGCCCGCGCGGCGCCCGGTGGTCGAGGGCGGTTTCGACTTCTTCGGCACCCAGAAGGGCGCACCCGAGACCGCGCTGGACTCCGTGCAGAACGAGGATCTCGCCGACGTCGTCGGCCAGGAGGCCCTCGCCGTGCACAAGGCGGAGAACGAGGCCGGGTTCAAGGACGCCGACCCACGGTCGGACGGTGTCGGCCAGGTCATCGACCTGACCGCGCACGACGAGACCGAACAGATCGACATCCAGGGGCTGCGCACCGCGGCTTCCTGAGGCCGCACCGGATACCAGGCACCGGGCCCGGCTTCCCGTGAGGGGAGCCGGGCCCGCTGTCATCCGGTCATCCAGCGGTCGGGGCGGGCGTCCCGGCGGCCCGTACGGGACCGCTCCGCCTGGGCGTGCAGGAGCCGCGCGGCCTCCTGGGCGTCCCGCAGCCGGGCTGTCACGGTCTTGTCGGCCCCGGTGTCCACATGGATGTCGGCGAGCCGCCACAGGCGCTGCCAGGGCCCCTGGCTCAGCCGCACGCTCTGCACCTTGGCGTGCGGGACCAGCGAGAGACGGCGCCGCAGCAGCCCGTGCCGGGTGGCGAACACCGCGCCGGTGACCGCGAGGCGGTGGCCGCGCCACCACACCGGCACGCACCACCGGGCCCGCCGCGGCGGCCGTGACAGCTCCTGAGGCACCGTCACACCGGGCAGCACGCGCGCGACGACCGACTCGGCGACCGGGCGCGGGGCGACCGGTACCAGCACCGAGTTGGCGGACCCGGCCACGTCCAGTTCCACCCGCACCCAGCCGAGCCGCCGCCACAGCAGCGGCTCCACGATCCGTACGGTCTGCACCCGGCCGGGCGGGACGGTCTCGTGCGTGCGGTCGAGCAGCCCGTGGTCGATGCGCAGCCCGTCCGGTGACTCGCCCACCTGCCAGTCGAACTCGCCGGCGAACCGTCCCGCGCTCCTCGTGCCGGCCGCGCCGATCAGCGGCAGGGCGGTCGCGAGGACCGTCCACAGGTTGTGGGTGGTGAGCCACAGCACGGTCGGAACGACGAGCGCGGCGCACAGCGAGCCCCAGGTGGAGCCCGTCAGCGCCAGGGAGAGCGCAAGCGCGCGAGGAGGCACGCGCAGCAACTCGCGCGCCGGGGCCTCGCCGACTTCGCGCGCCGTCTCGGGTGCGAAACCCGCCGCGCGCGCCAGCAGCTCCGCGCGCAGGGCGCGCGCCTCCTGCTCGCCGAGGAAGGCCAGCTCGTCCTTCTTGTCGGCGCCCACGACGTCGATCCGCAGCTTGGCGACGCCCGCCACGCGCGCGAGGAGGGGACGGGAGACGTCCACGGCCTGGATGCGCTCCAGCCGGATGTGCGCGGTGCGCCGGAACAACAGGCCGCTGCGGATGCGCAGTTCGGTGTCGGTGACCGCGAAGTGCGTGAACCACCAGGACAGGAAGCCGTAGAGGCCGGCCACCGGCACCAGCACCGCGAGCCCCAGCAGGAGCATGGTCCCGGTCAGCCGCGCCAGCTGCTCCTGAGCGCCGTTCGGGTCGTGCACCGCCCACCCGGCGAGTACGGCGATCGGCGCCCACGCCCGGCGGAAGGGCGTGACGGGGTGCAGCCGGCGCTCGGTGACCGAGGCTGGCGCAGATGAGCCCGCGTCGAGATCCGGGGGCGTCACAGGCCCGCCGATCGCGCCTCGCCCAGCTCGGTGAGCCGGTCGCGCAGCCGTTCCGCCTCGGCCGGGTCCAGGCCGGGGATGGTCGCGTCGGTCCTGGCGGCCGCCGTGTGCAGCTGCACGGTGGCCAGCCCGAAGCGCCGCTCGACGGGCCCGGAGGTGACCTCCACCAGCTGCATCCGCCCGTACGGCACCACCGTCTCCTCGCGCCACAGGACGCCGCGGCTGATCAGCAGGTCGTCCGCGCGCTCGGCGTACCGCCACGAGCGCCAGTTGCGTCCCACCAGCCGCCAGCACCACGCGGCGCAGGCCACGGGCACCAGGGCGAAGGCGGCCCACGCGGCCCCCACGAGCAGGCCCAGCAGCAGCCCGACGGCGACGGCGAGCACCGCCGTCCACAGCACCACGAACAGCCGGCGCACCCGCATCAGGGCGGGCTGCAGCCCCCGCCACACCAGCTCGGCCCCCGGTATCCCGGTCTCCTCCGGGCTCCCCGTTTCCATGGGGCCAGCGTACGTAGGGGAAACTGGGGCCATGACTCCTACGACGGAGACCACGGTCGGGATCGGCGGCGCCGCGGAAAGCACCGACATGGTGCTCAACATCGGGCCCCAGCACCCGTCCACGCACGGCGTGCTGCGGCTCAGGCTCGTGCTGGACGGGGAGCGCATCGTGCGCGCGGAGCCGGTGATCGGCTATATGCACCGCGGCGCCGAGAAGCTCTTCGAGGCGCGCGACTACCGCCAGATCATCGTGCTCGCCAACCGCCACGACTGGCTGTCGGCGTTCTCGAACGAGCTGGGCGTGGTCCTCGCCGTGGAGCGGATGCTCGGCATGGAGGTGCCCGAGCGGGCGGTGTGGATGCGCACGCTGCTCGCCGAGCTGAACCGGGTGCTGAACCACCTGATGTTCCTCGGCTCCTACCCGCTGGAGCTGGGTGGCATCACCCCGGTGTTCTATGCGTTCCGGGAGCGCGAGGTGCTCCAGAACGTCATGGAGGAGATCTCCGGCGGGCGCATGCACTACATGTTCAACCGCGTCGGCGGCCTCAAGGAGGACCTGCCGGCCGGGTGGACCGCACGCGCGCGTGCCGCCGTCGCCGACGTGCGCTCGCGCATGGACGTCTTCGACGACCTGGTGCTCGGCAACGAGATCTTCCGGGGGCGTACGCGCTCGGTGGGCGCGCTGACCCCGCAGACTGTCCACGCTTACGGCGTCAGCGGGCCCATCGCGCGTGCCTCGGGTGTCGACTTCGACCTGCGCCGCGACGAGCCGTACCTGGCGTACGGCGACCTCCAGGACACCCTGAAGGTCGTCACCCGGACCGAGGGCGACTGCCTCGCCCGCTTCGAGGTCCTGCTGGCGCAGACCCACAACGCGCTCGACCTCGCCGACGCCTGCCTGGACCGGCTCGCCGAGCTGCCGCCCGGGCCGATCAACCAGCGGCTGCCGAAGGTGCTGAAGGCGCCCGAGGGGCACACGTACGCCTGGACCGAGAACCCGCTCGGCATCAACGGCTACTACCTGGTCAGCAAGGGCGACAAGACGCCGTACCGGCTGAAGCTGCGCTCTGCCTCGTACAACAACATCCAGGCGCTGACCGAGCTGCTGCCGGGGACGCTGGTGGCGGACATGGTGGCGATCCTGGGCTCGATGTTCTTCGTGGTCGGCGACATCGACAAGTAGGGCAGTAGGGCGGTCCGGGGTGCGGGCCCGGTTCAGGCGAGTGGGTCCGGAATTCCAACCGGCTGGACCAGCCAGCCGAAGTCGCCGAGGCCGCCCGGGGCGGTGAGTTCGGCGGCCTCCCCGGCGCTCGCCAGGGCGCGCACATAGGCCGCGGGGTCCGTGGAGGCCAGCGCGAGCGGAGGGCGTGCGCCGGTGAGGCCCAGGGCGCGCAGAGCGGCGCGCTGCGTGAGGAGGCGCGCGGGAGACAGCGAGCGCGCCGCGTCGGCGACATCGACAAGTAGGGCAGCAGGGCGGTCCGGGGTGCGGGCCCGGTCAGGCGAGTGGGTCCGGAATTCCAACCGGCTGGACCAGCCAGCCGAAGTCGCCGAGGCCGCCCGGGGCGGTGAGTTCGGCGGCCTCCCCGGCGCTCGCCAGGGCGCGCACATAGGCCGCGGGGTCCGTGGAGGCCAGCGCGAGCGGAGGGCGTGCGCCGGTGAGGCCCAGGGCGCGCAGAGCGGCGCGCTGCGTGAGGAGGCGCGCGGGAGACAGCGAGCGCGCCGCGCGGGAGGGCCCCTGCGCCGCCCCGGAGGGCGTACGCGCTGCACTCTGGGGTGGGCCCGAGGCTGTACGGGGCGTGTCGTGAGACAGGCGCGTCGTCTTCCCGAGCCCGTCGGCGGTCTCCTCGGGCGTGTCCGCGGTGTTCCCGAGTCCGTCTGTGGTCTCCTCGAGCCCCTGCGTCGTCTCTCCGAGCACGTCTGCGGTGTTCCCGAGCCCGTGCGCCGTCGCCTCGAGTCCGTGCGCGGTCTCCTCGAGTCCGCCCGCGGTCTCCGCAAGCCCCTGCGCCGTCCTTCCCAGCCCGTCCGCGGTCTCTCCAGGCGTGCGCGCTGTTTCTCCGGGCGTGTGCGCTGCGTCGGAGGGCGTTTTCGAGGGCGTGTGCGCCGTGGTAGCCGCCGCGCAGGCGTCCAGTGCGACGTGTGCTGTGATGTCGCACGACCCGTCCGGCACGGGCGCCGTCTCGCGCCCCTGCTGGAATCCGGTGAGTGTCCCGAACGGGGGGCGCGTGTCGATGGTGTGCGCGTAGTCCACGGCCACCGCGAGCCCGCGCGCCACCCGGGCCACCGCCCACGCCCACGCCAGATCCCGGGGGAGCCCGATCTCCGCGCGCAGCCCTTCCTCGGCCTGCAACGGCCACCACCGGGCGAGCCAGTCCGCCTCCGCGCCGGTCACCGGTTCCCCCAGCCGCTCGGTGCCGTCGTCGCCGACGAGCACCAGCCGGGCCACGCCCGCGGGGTCGACCTCGACCACGTCCACGGGCACGTTGTCCAGCCACTCGTTGGCGAACAGGAGCCCCGTGACGGTGGCCGGGGGCGTGTCCAGCCAGGTGATGCGCGCGTCCAGTCCGGCAGGGCGGTCGGCGAGCTCGACGGCGTACCCACGCACGCGTGCCGCCACGTCGGCCGGCAGCGAGGCGAGCACCCCGGTGATCAGTTCACCCCGCCCCGCGCCCATGTCGACGAAGTCCAGCACCGGCGGTCGTCCCAGCGCCTCGTCGACCCGGCGCAGCAGCCGGGACACGGCCTGCGCGAACAGCGGGGAGGCGTGTACGGACGTACGGAAGTGGCCGGCCGGACCCTCCGGGCGGCGGTAGAAGCCCCCGGGCCCGTACAACGCCGCCTCGGCCGCCGCACGCCAGCCGCGCCAGCCGCGCCGGCCGCGCCGGCCGCGCCGACCGCGCCGGCCGTCTCCGTCACCGGGGCGTCGTCCCGCTCCCCGTGCCGTCTCATCCGTCACCGCAACAGACTAGGCACACCGGTGATCACTTCCTCCACCTTGCGGAGTACGCGCCCCGGGCGCGGATCGGCCCTCCGGTTGACCCCTGCATGCATCCGGTTTCCCTACTCTGGGTTACGTGCAGCGCCTCTACGACTTCCTCCGCCGCCACCCGACCGGGGTCGACGCCTTCTGGGCCGTCGTCCTGTTCGGGCTGTCCGGAATGGTCGTGGTGAGCACGAGCGAGCGCCCCGGCGCTCACCACGTGTCGCTCGCCGCGGGGATCGCCGTGTCCGCCGTCCTGTGCGTCGTCGTCGCGCTGCGCCGCCGCTTCCCGGAGCCGATGGTGCTGGTCGCCCTCGCGACGGGGCTGGTCCAGCTGGTGCTGGACGTCGAGACGACCGTCGCCGACTTCGCGCTGCTGGTGATCACGTACACGGTGGCGGCGATCGGCGCGCGCTGGGCCTCCCGGCTCGCGCTCGCCGCCAGCCTCGTCGCCGCGACCCTCGCACAGCTTCGCTGGCCGGCCGGGCACGCCGGCTTTCCGGGGCAGATCGCCATCGTCGTCTTCCAGACGGTGCCCTTCGCGCTCGCCTGGGTGCTCGGTGACTCCATGCGCACCCGCCGCGCCTACTTCGCCCAGCTGGAGGAGCGCGCGGCCCGCCTGGAGAAGGAGCGCGAGGCGCAGTCCAAGGTCGCGGTGGCCGCCGAGCGCGCCCGTATCGCGCGCGAGCTGCACGATGTCGTGGCGCACAACGTGTCGGTGATGGTGGTGCAGGCCGACGGCGCCGCCTATGTCCTCGACGCCGCGCCCGACCAGGCCAAGAAGGCCCTGGAGACGATCTCCTCCACCGGCCGGCAGGCGCTCGCCGAGATGCGCCGCCTGCTGGGCGTGCTGCGCACCGGGGAGCACCAGGAGAGCGGGGAGTACGTCCCGCAGCCCGACGTCGAGCAGATCGACGAGCTGATCGAGCAGTGCCGCAGCTCCGGCCTCCCGATCGACTTCAAGGTCGAGGGCACCCCGCGTCCGCTGCCGAGTGGCGTGGAGCTGACCGCGTACCGGATCGTGCAGGAGGCGCTCACCAACACCCGCAAGCACGGCGGGCCCAACGCGGGCGCGAGCGTCCGGCTGGTCTACTTCGACGACGGGCTCGGCCTGCTCGTGGAGGACGACGGCAAGGGCGCGCCGCACGAGCTGTACGAGGAGGGCGGCGCCGACGGTCAGGGGCACGGCCTGATCGGTATGCGCGAACGGGTCGGGATGGTCGGCGGCACCCTGGACGCGGGCCCGCGGCCGGGCGGAGGATTCCGCATCAGCGCCCTGCTCCCGCTCAAACCGGCGCACTGACGCGGCCGCACGCCCCCTGTTGACACCTGTAACACCCTCGCACTGAAGCAGTCCCCCCGACCGAAAGAGGCCCGATGACGATCCGCGTGATGCTCGTCGACGACCAGGTGCTGCTGCGCACCGGGTTCCGGATGGTGCTCGCCGCCCAGCCGGACATGGAGGTCGTGGCGGAGGCGGGCGACGGCGTCGAGGCCCTGCAGGTGCTGCGGGACACGCCCGTCGACGTCGTCCTGATGGACGTCCGCATGCCCAAGCTGGACGGCGTGGAGGCCACCCGGCGGATCTGCGCGGAGCCCGATCCGCCCAAGGTGCTGATCCTGACCACCTTCGACCTGGACGAGTACGCCTTCTCCGGGCTGAAGGCGGGCGCCTCCGGTTTCATGCTCAAGGACGTGCCGCCCGGTGACCTGCTGGGCGCGATCAGGTCCGTGCACAGCGGCGACGCGGTCGTGGCGCCGTCCACCACCCGGCGCCTGCTGGACCGTTTCGCGCCGATGCTGCCGTCCACCGGCAAGGAGCCGCAGCACAAGGAGCTGGAGCGGCTCACCGACCGGGAGCGCGAGGTGATGGTGCTGGTCGCGCAGGGCCTGTCCAACGGGGAGATCGCGGCCCGGCTGGTGCTGAGCGAGGCGACGGTGAAGACCCATGTGGGCCGCATCCTGACCAAGCTCGGGCTGCGCGACCGGGTGCAGGTCGTGGTGCTCGCCTACGAGACGGGGCTGGTACGCGCGGGCGGCCACGGCTGAAGCCGGCCCTGCCGGGATTCCTGCGCGGTCAGGGCTGAGGCCGGCTGGCTCTGGCGGCGGGCGCGGTCCTTTCGGCTGCTCCCGCGGTCATGCCTTGGACCGGCCCTGCCCGCTGCTCCCGCCTCACGGCCGAGGCCGGGCTGTCCGGACGCCCCCGCGGTCACGGCCGGCGCCCCGCCGCAGCGAGGCGTGTCAGCGCAGGACGCCCTCGATGAAGTCGCTGCCCAGCCGGGCCACCGCCGCCAGGTCCAGCTGGTGCTGGACGTACCGGCCCCGGCGGCAGTCGGTGATCAGGCCCGCCTTCTTCAGCACCGCCAGGTGCCGGGATACCTCGGGCGCCGACATGCCGTGGGCGTCGGCCAGTTCGCTCGTGGTGTGCGGGGCCCGCGCCAGATGCCGGCACAGCCGCATCCGCACCGGGTGGGCCAGCGCCTCCATGCGGCGGGTCAGCTGCTCGACGGACGGGGCCTGCGGGCGGGAGCCGCTGGCCGGGTAGGTGATCGAGGGCTGCCAGCCGTACCGGTGCAGGACCATCAGGTGCGGCCAGCCCAGGCTCGTCGGGACGAGGACCAGGCCGCCGTCGCCGGTGGCGGTGTGGCCCACCAGGAGTTTGTCGACGGTGATGAGCGCGGCCTCCTGGTCCAGCGAGACGGCTCCCGAGAGGGACGCAAGGGCCTCGGTGAGGCCCTTGCGGCGCAGCAGCTCGGTCTTGTGCCGGGCGTCCGCGGCCAGTTGGGGCTGGACGCGGGCCCAGACGTCGGCGAAGAACGCCTCGTCGCAGTCGAGCATCAGCTCCCGGAACCAGGCGCGGACGGCCGGCGGATCGTCCAGCAGCCGACGGGTGAACCGCTCCTGCACGGCACCGCGCGCGGCGGCCAGTTCCAGGGAGCGGCGGCGCAGTTCCGGGTCCCCGAGCGGGCCGGGATCCCGGACGTCGTAGCGCAACTGACAGGTGAACTCCAGGGCGGCGGTGACGAACTGGTTGTCCGTCAGTTTGTCCAGCTGGTCCAGCTCCTCGGCGAGGGTGGCGCCGGGGAGGGCGCGGCCGCCGGGGAGGCCCGCGAACGGGGCGAAGACGTCCGAGAACGTCGTGCGCCACAGGAAGTCGGCCTCGCACAGCCGGTCGGCCAGGCAGGGGTCCAGCCGGGAGGAGACGGCGGTCGCCCAGCCCTGGAGGCCGGGGTGGTGGCCGGGCTCGCTGAGGGCGTGCAGGGCCATCCCCAGCTCGGCCAGCGGAGAGGGCACGACGAAGACCCGCTCCTGTGGCAGTCCGGTGATGTCGATGGTCACGCTCATGTCCTCCATCGTGCACCCGGCCACTGACAGTGCCGCCGTGGATTGACGGCGACCGTCAATCCACGGGACAGCCGCCCCGGCCGGGAGCAGGCTGGAGGCACCGGGGCAGCCGCGGAGCCCGACCGGACACCCGTCCGTCACCGACCAGTTCACGTCCCGAGAAGGCGATCCACCGTGAGCATCACGCAGCAGTACCTCCTGGACAGTTACCGCGCCCGCGTCCTCGGCGAACCGGAGCCGCCCGCGCCCGGCCGGCACGACGCCGAGCTGGTGCGCGAACTGCGCGACCACCGGCGCTTCCACGCGGTCATCGCCGGGCGCCCGGCGCGGGGGCGCGTGTGGTGCGCCCTGCGCCGGTGGCTGCGCCCGCGCGCGTTGTGATCACCCCGTGGGCAGGCGCTCGACGAAGCCGGCGACGGCCGCCCGTACGTCGTCCGCCGTCCACTCCAGGCCCTGTGAGCGCACGGCGACCTCGGTGAAGGACACACCCGGTCCGCCGCGGTCCCAGGGGTTGGCGAAGACGAACGTCCCCGTCTCCTCGGCCTGGCGCACCGCCGCCTCCGTCAGGACGTCCGCGTCGTACGGCAGCCAGACCTGGAAGTCGTGGGTGTGCGGTTCCTCGGGATGCACGCGCGCCCACGGGATGCCCGCCGCGGCGAAACCCTCCCGCAGCGCGGCGGCGACCACGCGCGCGTGCCTCACGTAGTCCGGCAGCCGGGGCAGCTCGCGCTCCAGGCCGGCGAGCGCCGACAGCGCGGTGGGGAACTGCTGGAAGACCATGCCGCCGTACCGGTGCCGCCACGTCTTCGCCTCGTCCACCAGGGTCTTCGGGCCGGCCAGCGCGGCGCCGCCGAAGCCGTCGAGGGACTTGTAGAACGACACGTAGACGCTGTCCGCCAGGCCCGCGATCTCCTCCAGTGGCCGGCCGAAGTGGACCGTGGACTCCCACAGGCGCGCGCCGTCGAAGTGCACCACGGCGTCGCGCTCCCGCGCGGCCTCGACGACCTCGGCCAGCTCCTCCCAGGCGGGCAGCACGAAACCGGCGTCCCTCAGGGGCAGTTCCAGCATCAGCGTGCCGAAGGGCTCGTCGAAGTCGCGTATCTCGGCGGCGGTGGGCAGCCGGGGCTCACTGGTCACGCGTACCGGACGCAACCCGCTGACCTCGCTGAACGCATGCCGCTCGTGTACCTCGGGGTGGGCCAGGGCGTGCAGGGCGACCGTGGGGTTGCCGGTGCGGCCCGCCCAGCAGCGCAGGGCGACCTGCTGGGCCATCGTTCCGGTCGGGAAGAACGCGGCTGCCTCCGTACCGAGCAGGGCCGCGACCCGCTCCTCCAGGTCCGCCACGATCCCGTTGCCGTAGATGTCCGCGTTCCGGTCCAGGTCGTACACCTCGGGTGCCGCTTCCTGGAGAGCTGCCAGCCGCTCCCGGATCGTGCGCTGGAAGCCCGGGCGCCACAGCACACGCTCCGCCTTCGCGAAGGCGGCCCGGCGCCGCTCCCGCATCCGTTCCCGTCCGGACTGCTCCGTCTGCTGCTCGTCGCCCGCTTCCGCCGTGTCGGTCATGGGCGGATCATGCCGCGCGGGGGCCCGTTCGGGCAGCCGGATTTCGTCACCACTCGCGCGTGGTGACGCCGCGCGGGCCGAGACGCGGCCAGGGCACGGGCTGGGCACGGGTTGGACACACGACTGCGGCGCGTACACGTGGCGTAACCCACAGCCTGTGGACAACCCATCGGCCCCGGAGCGAGATAGCGTTAACATGACGAGAAATCGTCCGGTACCCAGAGCGGACTGGAACGGGAAGGCCGCCGTCGCGTGAGTACAGTCCACCAGCAAGACCTCAAGGACCGCCCCGCGCGGCTCACCGTCGGCGTCGTCGGCGCCGGCCGCGTGGGCCCCGCGCTCGCCGCGTCCCTGCAGCTCGCCGGGCACCGCCCGGTGGCCGTCTCCGGCGTCTCCGACGCCTCCCGGCGGCGCGCCGAGACCATGCTCCCGGACGTGCCGCTGGTGCCGCCCGCCGAGGTCCTGCGGCGCGCCGACCTGGTGCTGCTCACCGTCCCCGACGACGTCCTGCCCGGCCTGGTCTCCGGTCTCGCCGACACCGGCGCGGTACGGCCCGGCCAGCTCCTCGTGCACACCTCCGGCCGGTACGGCGCACGGGTCCTCGACCCGGCCCTGCGCGCGGGCGCGCTGCCGATGGCGCTGCATCCCGCGATGACCTTCACGGGCACCCCCGTGGACGTCCAGCGGCTCGCCGGCTGCTCCTTCGGCGTCACCGCGCCCGAGGAACTGCGCCTGGCCGCCCAGGCCCTCGTCATCGAGATGGGCGGCGAGCCCGAGTGGATCAGCGAGCAGAACCGCGCGCTCTACCACGCGGCCCTCGCGCTCGGCGCCAACCACCTGGTGACCCTGGTCGCCCAGTCCATGGAGCTGCTGCGCACCGCCGGCGTCGAGGCGCCCGACCGGATGCTCGGCCCGCTGCTCGGCGCCGCCCTGGACAACGCGCTGCGCTCCGGCGACGCGGCGCTCACCGGGCCCGTCGCGCGCGGCGACGCCGGCACGGTCGCGGCCCACATCACCGAGCTGCGCAGGCACGCCCCGCAGGCCGTCGCGGGCTACGTCGCGATGGCCCGTGCGACCGCCGACCGGGCACTGGCGCACGGCCTGCTGAAGCCCGAACTCGCCGAGGACCTGCTCGGCGTGCTGGCCGACGGCGCGGGCGGCACGCACGGCAGCACCGGCCCAGGCACCACCGGCACCGAGGGGAACGACCGATGACCACCGCCCTGCTGAGCACCGCCGACGAGCTCCACGCGCGCGTGCGCCGCGGCCGCCGCGCCGTCGTGATGACCATGGGCGCCCTGCACGAAGGCCACGCCACCCTGGTCCGCACCGCGCGTGAGATCGCCGGACCGGACGGCGAGGTCGTCGTCACCGTCTTCGTCAACCCGCTGCAGTTCGGCGCGGGCGAGGACCTGGACCGCTACCCGCGCACCCTTGACGCCGACCTGAAGATCGCCGAACAGGCCGGTGCGGACGCCGTGTTCGCGCCCTCCGTGGGCGAGGTCTACCCCGGCGGCGCCCCCCAGGTCCGGATCGCCGCCGGCCCCATGGGCGAACGCCTGGAGGGCGCCTCGCGGCCCGGCCACTTCGACGGCATGCTGACCGTCGTCGCCAAGCTGCTCCACCTCACCCGTCCCGACGTGGCCCTGTACGGGCAGAAGGACGCCCAGCAGCTGGCCCTGATCCGGCGCATGGTGCGGGACCTGAACTTCGGCGTCGAGATCGTCGGCGTACCGACCGTGCGCGAGGAGGACGGGCTCGCCCTTTCCAGCCGCAACTGCTACCTCTCGCCCGACGAGCGCCGTACCGCGCTCTCGCTGTCCCGCGCGCTGTTCGCGGGCCGTGACCGGCACGCCGCGCAGGAGGCACTGCGCGCGCGTGCCCGCGAAGTGCCCTCCACGCACGCGCGTGCCGAGGCGCTGAGCGCCCTCGGGGAGTCCCGCGCCGCCGCCGACGCGCACGCGGTCGCCACGGCCTCCCCGGGCGGCCCGGCAGCCGTCCGCGCGGCCGCACGCCAGGTGCTGGACGAGGCCGCCCGGCTCGTTCCGCCGCTCGAACTGGACTACCTCGCGCTCGTCGACCCGTCCGACTTCACCGAGATCGGCGCCGACTTCACCGGCGAGGCCGTCCTCGCCGTCGCCGCCCGGGTCGGCACGACCCGGCTGATCGACAACCTCCCCCTGACCTTTGGAGCCGCCTCGTGAGCAGCACAGGCACCAGCACCGGCATACGACTGCACGCGCCCGCCCCCGGCTGGGCCATCTCCGCGGACGTGGTCGTCGTCGGCTCCGGCGTGGCAGGTCTGACCGCGGCACTGCGCTGCCAGGCCGCGGGCCTGACGACGGTCGTGGTCACGAAGGCCCGCCTGGACGACGGCTCCACGCGGTGGGCTCAGGGCGGCATCGCGGCCGCGCTCGGCGAGGGCGACACGCCCGAGCAGCACCTGGACGACACCTTGGTGGCCGGCGCGGGCCTGTGCGACGAGGAGGCCGTACGGATCCTCGTCACCGAGGGCCCCGACGCCGTACGGCGGCTGATCTCCACCGGTGCCCACTTCGACACCGACGACGAGGGCGACATTCACCTCACCCGCGAGGGCGGCCACCACCGGCGCCGGATCGCGCACGCGGGCGGCGACGCGACCGGCGCCGAGGTCTCCCGGGCGCTCGTGGAGGCGGTGCACGCGCGCGGAGTGCGCACGATCGAGAACGCGCTCGTGCTGGACCTGCTGACCGACGCCGACGGCCGTACGGCGGGCGTCACGCTGCACGTGATGGGCGAGGGCCAGCACGACGGCGTGGGCGCCGTGCACGCCCCCGCGGTGGTCCTCGCGACGGGCGGCATGGGCCAGGTGTTCTCCGCGACCACCAACCCGTCGGTGTCGACCGGCGACGGCGTGGCGCTGGCGCTGCGCGCCGGCGCCGAGGTCAGCGACCTGGAGTTCGTGCAGTTCCACCCGACCGTGCTGTTTCTGGGGCCGGACGCCGAGGGCCAGCAGCCGCTGGTCTCCGAGGCGGTGCGGGGCGAGGGCGCCCATCTGGTCGACGCCGACGGGGTGCGCTTCATGGTCGGGCAGCACGAGCTGGCCGAGCTGGCCCCGCGGGACATCGTCGCCAAGGGCATCCTGCGCCGGATGCTGGAGCAGGGCGCCGAGCACATGTACCTCGACGCCCGGCACTTCGGCGCCGAGATGTGGGAGCACCGTTTCCCGACGATCCTGGCCGCCTGCCGCGCCAACGGGATCGACCCGCTCACCGAGCCCATCCCGATCGCCCCGGCCGCCCACTACGCCTCCGGCGGCGTGCGCACCGACGCCCGGGGCCGTACGACCGTCCCCGGCCTGTACGCGTGCGGCGAGGTCGCCTGCACCGGCGTCCACGGCGCCAACCGGCTCGCCTCCAACAGCCTCCTCGAAGGCCTCGTCTACGCCGAGCGGATCGCCGCCGACATCGCCTCCGCGCGAGCGGACAACGGCCTCCACGCGCGCGTGCCCGCACCGGTCGAGCACCCCGAGACGCCCGCGCACCCGCTGCTCGCCCCCGAGACCCGGTTCGCCATCCAGCGGATCATGAGCGAGGGCGCGGGCGTGCTGCGCTCGGAGGAGTCCCTGGCGAAGGCCGCCGAACAGCTCCAGCAGCTGCACAGCGAGGCCCGCGACGCGCTGGACGAGAACGGCAAGACCGCCGAGCCCGGCGTCGACACCTGGGAGGCCACCAACCTCCTGTGCGTCGCCCGCGCCCTGGTCGCCGCCGCGCGGCGGCGCGAGGAGACCCGCGGCTGCCACTGGCGCGAGGACCGCGCCGAGCGCGACGACACCCACTGGCGGCGGCACATCGTCGTACGGCTGAACCCGGACCGGTCGCTGGCCGTGCACACCACCGACACCGCAGACTTCCCCCCTACCCGGTAACACCCAGCGCCTCAGGAGCAGTGACAGACGTGAGCACCGACGACCTTCCCCTCGCCCCGACCGGTGGCTGCGGCGACGGCTGTGCCTGTGGCGCGGACGGAGACGAGGAGTATCTGGAGAGTGGGCTCGACCCCGCGCTCGCCGAGCTGCTGGCCGCCGCCGGGCTCGATCCGATCGAGGTCGAGGACATCGCCAACGTGGCCATCCAGGAGGACCTGGACGGCGGGGTGGACGTGACGACCGTCTCGACCATCCCGGAGGACGCCACCGCCACCGGCGACTTCACCGCGCGCGAGGCGGGCGTCGTGGCGGGCCTCAGGGTCGCCGAGGCCGTGCTCTCGGTGGTCTGCACGGACGAGTTCGAGGTCGAGCGGCACGTCGAGGACGGCGACCGCGTCGAGGCCGGGCAGCGGCTGCTGTCGGTCACCACGCGCACGCGTGACCTGCTGACCGCCGAGCGCAGCGCGCTGAACATCCTGTGCCGCCTGTCCGGCATCGCGACCGCCACGCGCGCGTGGGCGGACGCACTGGAGGGCACCAAGACCAAGGTCCGCGACACCCGCAAGACGACCCCGGGTCTGCGCTCGCTGGAGAAGTTCGCCGTCCGCTGCGGCGGCGGCGTCAACCACCGCATGTCGCTGTCCGACGCGGCCCTGGTGAAGGACAACCACGTGGTCGCCGCCGGTGGCGTCGCGCAGGCCTTCAAGGCCGTACGGGAGGCCTTCCCGGAGGTGCCGATCGAGGTCGAGGTCGACACCCTGCACCAGCTGCGCGAGGTCGTCGAGGCGGGCGCGGACCTGATCCTGCTGGACAACTTCACGCCCGACGAGTGTGCGGAGGCCGTCGGGATCGTCCGCGGGCGGGCCCTGCTGGAGGCCTCAGGCCGGCTCACGCTCGACGTCGCGCGCGTGTACGCCGACACGGGCGTGGACTTCCTGGCCGTCGGCGCGCTCACCCACTCCGCGCCGATCCTGGACATCGGCCTCGACCTGCGCGAGGCGGAGTAACCGCGATGCTCCTCACGATCGACGTCGGCAACACTCACACCGTCCTCGGCCTGTTCGACGGCGAGGACATCGTCGAGCACTGGCGCATCTCCACCGACGCGCGCCGGACGGCGGACGAGCTGGCGGTGCTGCTCCAGGGCCTGATGGGCATGCACCCGCTGCTCGGCGAGGAGCTGGGCGACGGCATCGACGGCATCGCGATCTGCGCGACCGTCCCGTCGGTGCTGCACGAACTGCGCGAGGTCACCCGGCGCTACTACGGCGACGTCCCCGCCGTCCTGGTCGAGCCGGGCGTGAAGACCGGCGTGCCGATCCTCACCGACAACCCCAAGGAGGTCGGCGCGGACCGGATCATCAACGCGGTCGCGGCCGTCGAGCTGTACGGCGGCCCGGCGATCGTCGTCGACTTCGGTACGGCGACCACGTTCGACGCGGTGTCCGCGCGCGGGGAGTACGTCGGCGGGGTCATCGCGCCCGGTATCGAGATCTCCGTGGAGGCGCTCGGTGTGAAGGGCGCGCAGCTGCGGAAGATCGAGGTGGCCCGGCCGCGCAGCGTGATCGGCAAGAACACGGTCGAGGCCATGCAGGCGGGCATCGTGTACGGCTTCGCGGGGCAGGTCGACGGGGTCGTCAGCCGCATGGCGCGGGAGCTGGCGGACGACCCGGACGACGTCACCGTGATCGCCACGGGCGGGCTCGCGCCGATGGTGCTGGGGGAGTCCTCGGTGATCGACGAGCACCAGCCGTGGCTGACGCTGATCGGGCTGCGGCTGGTGTACGAGCGGAACGTGTCGCGGCTGTGAGGTGATCTGGGCCGTAGCACCGGTCGGGGGAAACCGGGAGCGACACGCACCGAAAAATCATCCTGTTTCGTCACTTTTGTCCGATTAGCGGTAGCGTCGCCGCATGCCCACGCCATACGGATCCCGCGGCGGCATGGCGTTCGGCGTGGAGGAGCTGCGTGTGCTCCGCCGCGCCCTCGCCCTCGCCCTTCACCCCGGCCAAGCGTCCGCCGAGGACGTCCAGGACTGCTTCCGGCTCGCCGAGTCGCTCGACGAGGCGCAGCGCGAGGGGGCGAGACTGCGCGCTTTCCTGGTGGCCGACCTCGGCCGTTACCGGGCGGCGCTGCCGGGTGCCGCCGTCGGCTATCTCACCCTCCTGGAGGAGGCGCTGGGGGCCGGGCACCGGCCGACGCCGGACGATCTCGCCGCGCTGCGGGCGCTGCGCGGGAGCCGGGTCGCGGCCGCGCTGCTGGACCGTTGCCAGGCATTGGCCGAGCAGGACGTACGGGCCCGGTTCGCGCGGGGCGCGCGCAGGGTGCCGGCGCCCGCCGTGCCGCCCTCCCGCACCCGCCTGATGGCCCTTCCGGGCGGCGGGGGAGCGTCCGGGGTGCTGCGGGGCCAGGAGCAGGCCGGGGAGCCGCAGAAGCCCGCTCAGAAGCCCCCGCAGAAGCCCGCGCCGAGACCTGCGCCGACGCCCGGGGAGCGGCCCGGCACGGAGCCGGCGGCGCCGAAGCGGCCCATTCCGACGCCGGGGGAGGTCTTCCCGCGCCGCAAGCCGGCGCCTCCGGCGAACCCCACCGAAACCCGCCAACTGGCTGCCGGCTGACCAACCCCGGGGTGTCTGTGCACCCCGTACCTTTCGGGCGGGGGTCCGTGGCTACTCTGGAGGGCATGGACTACGTCTCCGCGCTTGTGCCTCCGGTCGTGATGGCCGTGTTCTTCATCGGTGTGGTCAGGGTGATCGTGAAGACCCAGGGCGGGGCCGCCAAGGCCAAGGAGGACGCGGCCGTCGACGCCGCCCTCGCGCGCGCGGAGAGCGCCCGCCAGGCCTCCGCCGCCGGCGACGCCTGAACCGGCCCCTGGTCGGCCGAGACGGGCCGGGGCGAGTCTGTCCGTCCGGCCCGCCCCCTTCCGCGCAACAGCCCCCGCGGCTCTCTCCATCGCCATGCGACTCCGAGCCGTACGCCCTTTTTGTTCGCATTCGTGGGCTTGATGCACGTTCCGCACGCCATTGCCGGGATCTCCCACTATTGTTCTGAGCTGTGCCTCGCCCATTGGGAGAACTCGAAGACGCGGTCATGACGCGGGTGTGGAAGTGGAACCGCCCGGTGACCGTTCGAGAAGTCCTGGAAGACCTCCAGCAGGAACGCTCCATCGCGTACACCACCGTGATGACCGTTTTGGACAATCTCCATCAGAAGGGCTGGGTGCGCCGTGAGGCCGAAGGGCGGGCCTATCGATATGAGGCCGTCTCGACGCGGGCCGCCTACGCCGCCGCCCTCATGAACGACGCCTGGTCGCAGAGCGACAACCCGGCCGCCGCTCTCGTCGCCTTCTTCGGGATGATGAGCGAGGAACAGCGCCAGGCCCTCAGGGACGCCGTCCGCATCGTTCAGGGACCGGAAATCGCGGATAGCATCCCCGGTCCCGGCCAAGAGAACCCCGAGCCCGGTGAAGAGAACCCCGGCGCGGCGCAGGACGCCGACGGGCGATAGCGTCCGCTCATGTCTGCAGAGCGCCCCGAAGCCACCGCAAGCGCCATCACGGTCCGGCGCGCCCGGACCAGCGACGTCCCGGCCGTACGCCGCCTCCTCGACGCCTACGCCCGAGACCGCATCCTGCTCGACAAAGCCACGGTCACGCTTTACGAGGACATCCAGGAGTTCTGGGTCGCGGAACGCGACGACAACGCCGAGGTGGTCGGCTGCGGCGCGCTGCACGTCATGTGGGAGGACCTCGCGGAAGTCCGCACTCTCGCGGTGAAGCCCGGACTCAAGGGCGCCGGCGTCGGCCACCGGTTGCTGGAGAAGTTGCTGCAGACCGCGCGCTGGCTCGGCGTTCGCCGGGTTTTCTGCCTGACCTTCGAAGTGGACTTCTTCGGGAAGCACGGCTTCGTGGAGATCGGGGAGACGCCGGTCGACACCGATGTGTACACGGAGCTGTTGCGTTCCTATGACGAGGGCGTCGCCGAGTTCCTGGGTCTCGAACGAGTGAAACCGAACACCTTGGGCAACAGCCGGATGCTTCTGCATCTGTGATCGTCTTTGCCCCGGTGCCCTATGTCCGAAACGCGCATGTTTCCGGGCGGAGGCGCTCCGCCGGTTCTCTACCGGTCCTCTCCCAGGGGTTTGTGTTTTTCCGGCAAAAGCGGTTTGCTTTCCGACGTACTGCAGTACTGCATATAACAGGGGCGGCGAAACGGCGCACGCCGCACACCCCCTTGGTCCTCAACGTTATCGATGAAAGGAAATCCGGTGGCACAGAAGGTTCAGGTCCTTCTTGTCGACGACCTCGACGGCGGCGAGGCGGACGAGACCGTGACGTTCGCGCTGGACGGCAAGACGTACGAGATCGATCTCACGACCACCAATGCGGACAAGCTGCGCGGCCTTCTCGAGCCCTATGTGAAGGGCGGTCGTCGCACCGGTGGCCGTGCCTCGGGCGGACGCGGAAAGGCGCGTGCCGCTTCCGGTGGCAGCCAGGACACCGCGGCGATCCGTGCCTGGGCGAAGGAGAACGGTTACGAGGTCAACGACCGCGGTCGCGTTCCCGCGTCCATTCGCGAGGCCTACGAGAAGGCCAACGGCTGATCCCGCCGGCAGGCGGTCGGCCCTCCCGCGCGCGGGCGCCGCAGCCGGACCCGGTGGCACTGTGCTGCCACCGTGTCCAGCAGTCGTACGAGATCGGGGGCGCCCTTCCCGCGCCCCATGGCCGGCATCGCCGGCAGCGAGGCCTCGACCTCGCCTCCGGGCCCGGGGGGCCGCAGCCATACGGCGGCCCCCTGTACGGCCCCGGCCCGCACGGCCCCTTCGCCCACGCTCGTCGGCGGGGCCGGCGCCTCCATCGCGTGGCCCGCCCCCAGGACCCGCAGGTCGAGGGTCACGGCGTGCCACTCCAGCCAGTCCAGCAGCCCCGGCAGCTCCTCCGCGCTGCCCGCGGCCACCAGCAGCGCCATCCGGTCGCCCCGAAGGGCCACCGGAGAGGCCGGTGCGAGATGCCGGAGCGCCCCCGCGCCCGCCTCGGCCGGCACGTCCAGGACGTCGAACCGCACCCCGGTGAGCAGCCGCAGCGGCCGTCCGGGCACTGTCGCCCAGCCCAGATCGTTCTCGTACCAGTGACGGACCCGGGCATCCGGGCCATCCGGAAGATCACCTGTGTTCGGTACGTCCGGATCCAGGGGGCGACGAGGAAGGGGGACCGTTGAGGCCGCGGGGACCGAGCCAACCATGCCAGGTGCAACCCGCGAAGCCCCCGGGGGGTTACGCTGTGTGTCAAATCGATCACGCAGAGCGCCGAAAGAGGGGGCGCGCGGGGGTGCGGGGAGGCGCAAGGTTGTTCGCCCATAGCGGAGGGGACCGGTGCGCGCCGCATGGAGTGACAGTCCCAGGGGGTAAGACATGCCTAGTGGGAGGGGGCGACACGAAGGCCGGGCCGTCTCACGTTCGCCATCGGCGTACTGGCGATGGGGGTAACTGCCTGGCCTGCGGGAACATCGTCTCGCACCATCGGGTTGGAGCAGATGTCGGCGTCACGGGTCAGGAGGCCATCGACGGTGTCGGCAGTTGGAATGAGCGGTCCCCGCTTGCGGGACTAAGCTGCGGAAGGACAGGGAGGGGAAGTTCCCCCCACTGCCTGACCGCTCTGAGGAGCGATTAACGATGTTCGAGAGGTTCACCGACCGCGCGCGGCGGGTTGTCGTCCTGGCTCAGGAAGAAGCCCGGATGCTCAACCACAACTACATCGGCACCGAGCACATCCTCCTGGGTCTCATCCACGAGGGCGAAGGTGTCGCCGCTAAGGCCCTGGAGAGCCTCGGCATTTCGCTTGAGGCGGTCCGCCAGCAGGTGGAGGAGATCATCGGCCAGGGCCAGCAGGCCCCGTCCGGGCACATCCCCTTCACCCCCCGTGCCAAGAAGGTCCTGGAGCTGTCGCTCCGCGAGGCCCTTCAGCTGGGCCACAACTACATCGGCACGGAGCACATCCTGCTCGGCCTGATCCGTGAGGGCGAGGGCGTGGCCGCCCAGGTCCTGGTCAAGCTGGGCGCAGACCTCAACCGGGTGCGGCAGCAGGTCATCCAGCTGCTCTCCGGTTACCAGGGCAAGGAGACCGCCACCGCGGGCGGCCCGGCCGAGGGCACGCCTTCGACCTCCCTCGTCCTGGACCAGTTCGGCCGGAACCTCACCCAGGCCGCTCGTGAGTCCAAGCTCGACCCGGTCATCGGGCGCGAGAAGGAGATCGAGCGGGTCATGCAGGTGCTGTCCCGCCGTACCAAGAACAACCCGGTGCTGATCGGTGAGCCCGGCGTCGGCAAGACCGCCGTCGTCGAGGGCCTCGCCCAGGCCATCGTCAAGGGCGAGGTGCCCGAGACCCTCAAGGACAAGCACCTCTACACCCTGGACCTCGGTGCCCTGGTCGCCGGCTCCCGCTACCGCGGTGACTTCGAGGAGCGCCTGAAGAAGGTGCTCAAGGAGATCCGCACCCGCGGCGACATCATCCTGTTCATCGACGAGCTGCACACGCTGGTCGGTGCGGGTGCCGCCGAGGGCGCGATCGACGCGGCGAGCATCCTCAAGCCGATGCTGGCCCGCGGCGAGCTGCAGACCATCGGTGCGACCACCCTGGACGAGTACCGCAAGCACCTGGAGAAGGACGCGGCCCTGGAGCGCCGCTTCCAGCCCATCCAGGTCGCCGAGCCGTCCCTGCCGCACACGATCGAGATCCTCAAGGGCCTGCGCGACCGCTACGAGGCGCACCACCGCGTCTCCATCACGGACGAGGCCCTGGTCCAGGCGGCCACCCTGGCCGACCGGTACATCTCCGACCGCTTCCTGCCGGACAAGGCGATCGACCTGATCGACGAGGCCGGTTCCCGGATGCGCATCCGCCGGATGACCGCTCCGCCGGACCTGCGCGAGTTCGACGAGAAGATCGCCGCCGTCCGCCGGGACAAGGAGTCCGCGATCGACTCGCAGGACTTCGAGAAGGCCGCCTCCCTGCGCGACAAGGAGAAGCAGCTCCTTGCCGCCAAGGCCAAGCGGGAGAAGGAGTGGAAGGCCGGCGACATGGACGTCGTCGCCGAGGTCGACGGCGAGCTGATCGCCGAGGTCCTCGCCACGGCGACGGGCATCCCGGTCTTCAAGCTGACGGAGGAGGAGTCCTCCCGTCTGCTCCGCATGGAGGACGAGCTCCACAAGCGGGTCATCGGCCAGAACGACGCCGTCAAGGCGCTGTCGAAGGCGATCCGTCGTACGCGTGCGGGTCTGAAGGACCCCAAGCGTCCCGGTGGTTCGTTCATCTTCGCGGGCCCGTCCGGTGTCGGTAAGACCGAACTCTCCAAGGCCCTGGCCGAGTTCCTCTTCGGTGACGAGGACGCGCTGATCTCCCTCGACATGTCGGAGTTCAGCGAGAAGCACACGGTGTCGCGTCTCTTCGGTTCGCCCCCCGGCTACGTGGGCTACGAAGAGGGCGGCCAGCTGACCGAGAAGGTCCGCCGCAAGCCGTTCTCCGTCGTCCTCTTCGACGAGGTCGAGAAGGCCCACCCGGACATCTTCAACTCGCTGCTGCAGATCCTGGAGGACGGTCGTCTGACCGACTCCCAGGGCCGGGTCGTGGACTTCAAGAACACGGTCATCATCATGACGACCAACCTCGGCACCCGGGACATCTCCAAGGGCTTCAACCTCGGCTTCGCCGCCGCGGGTGACACGAAGACCAACTACGAGCGCATGAAGAACAAGGTGTCGGACGAGCTCAAGCAGCACTTCCGCCCCGAGTTCCTCAACCGCGTCGACGACGTGGTCGTCTTCCCGCAGCTGACGCAGTCGGACATCCTGCGGATCGTCGACCTGATGATCAGCAAGGTGGACGAGCGCCTGAAGGACCGGGACATGGGCATCGAGCTCTCCCAGTCCGCCAAGGAGCTGCTGGCGAAGAAGGGTTACGACCCGGTGCTGGGCGCGCGTCCGCTGCGCCGCACGATCCAGCGCGAGGTCGAGGACACGCTCTCGGAGAAGATCCTCTTCGGCGAGCTGCGCCCCGGTCACATCGTGGTCGTGGACACCGAAGGCGAGGGCGAGTCCCAGACCTTCACCTTCCGTGGTGAGGAGAAGTCGGCGCTGCCCGACGTCCCGCCGATCGAGCAGGCGGCCGGCGGTGCCGGGCCGAACCTGAGCAAGGAGGCGTAAGCCTCCGGCGGATTGGCCGAGTTGAAAGGGGCCGGTGCCTTTGGGCACCGGCCCCTTTCGGGTGTCAGGACAACTGCCCGTTGTAGTCCGGCAGTTTGAAGGTCTTCTCGGCATGACCGCCGGACAGGTCGGTGGCGCTGTTGCCGATGTTCGCGATGATCGTGTAGCCCTTGTTCTCGATGTCGACGCGCTGCGCGGTCTTGTAGGCGGCGACGTCCTTGAACAGGTCGAACAGGCCGCGCACATACAGGCCGGAGACGTCGTAGCCGTCGTGTTCGAGGTTGTACTCGGTGGGCAGGTAGATGATGCCCGGGCGGGCCGTGACGAAGAACAGCGAGACGCCGTGCTCCTGGGCGTACTTCGCGACGTTCAGGACGGGCTTGTTGGCCGGCTGCGGGTAGCTGAAGCCGAAGTCGGTCTCCAGCGTGGTGTTGTCGATGTCGAAGACGATGGCCTGCTTCTCGCCCGGTCGGGCGTCGGCGATCCGCTCCTTCAGGTACGGCAGCGCCTGGTCCATCACCGCCTGGCAGTCCTTCTGCCAGGTGGCGTAGTCGACCTTGGTGGTGGAGCTGCTGGTGGTCGCCGTGTCGTCGGCCGCCTGGGCCGGCGCGGCCATCGCGGCCAGGGCGGCCACGGAGACGGCGGTTGCGGATATGCGGAGCGCCCAGGGGCGTCTGGTCATCGGTGGGGGTTCCTCTCACGTCCGTACGCAAGCCTGAAATGTCAGGGGCATGATCTGAGGTGAGGGTGGCGCGAGGGGAACCGTAGGGTTACTGGACGGTAGGCGGCCAGAGGTGTGCGTCACATTTTTCCGGCCGTCCACTGCTGCACGGCCGTGGATGCCGGGGTCAGTCCTGTCGGCGGGCGCGTTCGTGCGCCTGGGTGACCATGTCCAGGGCGACCTCCAGAACCGCCTCCCGCTTCTTGTCGGGGTCGCCTTCCAGGTCCTGCATCACGAACATCCCGGCGTGCAGCGTGAACATGGCGCTGACCGAGCGCACCTGGTCGACGAGGTCGGCGTCCGGGTCGATGAGGATGTCCCGCAGGCCGCGCATCCGGTCCTTGAAGGTGTCGCCGATGCGCAGTTCCCGTACCGTCGCCTGGTTCTCCTGCATGAAGCGGAACAGCGGTTCCGCGCCGGCCAGGGCCTCGCTGTAGCGCCGTACGATCTCCTGCTTGGTGTCCAGGGTGTGCGGCTGGCTGCGACCCCACTCGATCAGGTCCTCGATCGGTTTCGTCAGGTCCGCGAAGACGCTGACGATGATCTCTTCCTTCGTCTTGAAGTGGTAGTACAGGGCCGCCTTCGTGACGTCGAGACGCTCGGCGATCTCGCGCAGAGAGGTCTTCTCGTAGCCCTGCTCCGCGAAGAGTTCGAGTGCCACGTCCTGGATGCGCTGGCGGGTGTTGCCGCGGCGCTGCTGCTTGGTGCCGTCCATGGTGCCGCCCATCCTCGTACTCCTCGCGCTCCCGCGGAAACTTACTTGACGCCCGGCTAGTTGCGGGGCTACTTTCCCAGTGTAGTGAACTAGCCGGGCGGCAAGTAAGTAGCCGCCGTAGGGGGAGTGGGAAGAGATGGCGGACACAGTACAGAACGTCACGGACAGTAAACAGCCGAAGAGCGTGCGGGTGGTCCTGCTCGCGCTCATGATCGCGATGATGCTCGCGATGCTCGACAACATGATCGTGGGTACGGCGATGCCGACGATCGTCGGCGACCTGGGTGGCCTGGAGCACCTGTCCTGGGTGGTCACCGGCTACACCCTGGCCACCGCGGCCTCCACCCCGATCTGGGGCAAGCTCGGTGACATGTACGGGCGCAAGGGCTCGTTCCTCACCTCGATCGTGCTCTTCCTGATCGGCTCGGCGCTCAGCGGCATGGCCCAGAACATGGGCGAGCTCATCGGCTTCCGTGCCGTGCAGGGCCTGGGCGCCGGCGGTCTGATGGTCGGCGTCATGGCGATCATCGGCGATCTGATCCCGCCGCGGGAGCGCGGCAAGTACACCGGCATGATGGCCGGCGTCATGGCGCTGGCGATGATCGGCGGTCCGCTGGTCGGCGGCACCATCACCGACAACTGGGGCTGGCGCTGGTCCTTCTACATCAACCTGCCGCTCGGTGCCGTGGCCCTCGCCCTGGTCAGCGCCGTGCTGCACCTGCCGAAGAAGCGGTCCCAGGCGCGCATCGACTACTGGGGTGTGCTGCTGCTGACCGTCGGCATCACCTCGATCGTGCTGGTCACCACCTGGGGCGGCAGCGAGTACGCCTGGACCTCCGCGCGGATCATGGAGCTGATAGGCATCGGCGTCGCCGCGCTGATCGGGTTCGTGTACGGGCAGACCAGGGCCGCCGAGCCGGTCGTACCGCTGCACATGTTCCGCAGCCGCAACTTCACCCTGATGTCCGTCATCGGCTTCATCACCGGCTTCGTGATGTTCGGCGCCACGCTCTACCTGCCGCTGTACCAGCAGTCGGTGCAGGGCGCCTCCGCGACCAACTCCGGTCTGCTGCTCCTGCCGATGCTCGGCGCGATGCTCGTGACCTCGATGGTCGCGGGCCGGGTCACCACCAACAGCGGCCGCTACAAGATCTTCCCGATCGTCGGCGGTGCTCTGATGATCGCCGGCCTGTATCTGCTGTCGCTGATGGACACGGGTACGACCCGGCTGACGTCCGGCATCTACATGGCCGTGCTGGGGCTGGGCATGGGCTGCCTGATGCAGATCACCATGCTGGTGGCGCAGAACAGCGTGGAGATGAAGGACATGGGCGTCGCGTCCTCGTCCACCACCCTGTTCCGTACGCTCGGCTCCTCCTTCGGTGTGGCCATCATGGGCGCGCTCTTCAACGACCGCGTCAAGCACGTCATGGCCGAGCGGGCCGGTGCGGTGGGCAAGCACATGACCGAGAAGACCGCCGCGCTGGACGCGAAGCACCTCAAACTGCTGCCGGCGCCGGTCAAGGACGCCTACCAGCACGCGGTCTCCGCCGGTACGCACTCGGCGTTCCTGCTGGGCGCGGGGATCGCGGTGGTCGTGCTGGTCGCGGCGCTGTTCGTGAAGGAGGTTCCGCTCAAGAGCGGGAAGCCTTCGGCGGAGAGCGGCGAGGACGCGGCTCCGGTGCAGGTGGTCGAGGCCGTCTGAGCCTCGCCTGAACTGAAGACCCCGGGAAGGTGTCCGCCCCCGGGGTCTTCTCCCCTTTTTGCGCCTAAACCGGCGCCGCTCTCGCGGACGTGGCGGAGCGCCGTCGTGGTTCCTCAATTGATGGTTGCGGCCGTCGCGGGAGACAAACACGACTGTCAGTGCCTCGTGCCACTATCGGCTACATGGACAAGGTGCGGCGGCTGCGGCTGGCCAAGGACGCCATGGACCGGGACTGGGCGGACCCCGGTCTCGATCTCGACGCCGTGGCGGCGTGCGCCGGGTACTCGCGGTATCACTTCCTGCGCGCCTTCAAGGAGGTCTACGGCGAGACGCCCGGCCAGTACCTGACGCACCGGCGGATCGAGCGGGCCGAGGAGATGCTGCGCTGTGCCAACCTCACCGTGACCGAGATCTGCACACTGGTCGGCTTCAGCAGCCTCGGCACGTTCTCCGCCCGCTTCAAGGCCCGCACCGGTCTCACCCCGAGCGAGTACCGCGCCCGGCACGTGGGGCGCGGGGCCTCGCTGATACCCGGGTGCTACGCCATGCTCTGGGCCGGCGGATTCAGCACCGCAAGATCGGAGAAGCGGTCCGGGGCCGGCCCTGCCTACGGTGACGAGAGCGAATCCGCCGACAGGAGAGCAGAGACATGATCAAGGGGCTGGCCATCACCACCGTCTGGGTCCTGGACCAGGACCGGGCCAAGGAGTTCTACACGCAGAAGCTGGGGTTCGAGGTCCGTACGGACATGACCATGGGCGACGGCGGCATGCGTTGGCTGACCGTCGGCGCCCCCGGCCAGCCCGACGTGGAGCTGACGCTGATGGTGCCGGGGCCGCCGGCGATGGACCCCGAGTCCGCCGAGATGATGCGGAAGCTCGTCGCCAAGGGGGCGCTGGGGGCCGGGGTGCTGGCGACGGACGACATCCACGGCGACCACAAGAAGCTCAAGGAGCGCGGGGTGGAGTTCCTTCAGGAGCCTCAGGAGCGGCCGTACGGCACGGAGGCGCTGTTCCGGGACGACTCCGGGAACTGGTTCTCCTTCACACAGCGGCGTGAGGGGGGCCTGGATCTGGAGCAGGACTGGGCTTGCTGAGCTGAGCGCCACGGCGAGTGCGGCTGTCCGCCCTCGCGAGGCCCTCAGCCCGTTCCCCCCGACACCGGCAGCATCGGATGGCTCCCCGTCGCCGTCGGTGCGTGTTCCGGCAGCCACAGCACCGCCACCGCGCCCTCCGCCGGGATGCCGGCCGGGGCGCTCACGGGGCGTACGTTGCGGAAGGTGAGGCGGGCGCCCAGGACCCGGGCCTGGCCCGCCGCGATGGTCAGGCCCAGCCCGTGGCCCGTACCGGCGCGGTCCTTGCTGCCCGTGCGGAAGCGGCTCGGCCCCTCGGCGAGCAGTTCCTCGGGGAAGCCGGGACCGTGGTCGCGGACCCGGATGACCCGGCCCTCGACGGTCACCTCGATCGGCGGCTTGCCGTGCCGGGCGGCGTTGGCGAGCAGGTTGAACAGAACCCGCTCCAGCCGGCGCGGGTCGGTGGTGACCTCCGACTCGTGCACCACCCGTACCTCGATCTCCGGGTCCTTGGCGGCCACGCGCCGGGTGACGAACTCGCCGAGCATGATGTCCTGCAGCTCCGCCCGCTCCGAGGCGCCGTCCAGGCGGGCCACCTCCAGGACGTCCTCGACGAGCGTGCGCATGGCCTTCGCCCGGTCCAGGACGAGTTCGGTCGGGCGGCCCGGGGGGAGCAGTTCGGCGGCCGTGAGCAGGCCGGTGACGGGCGTGCGCAGTTCGTGCGCGATGTCGGCGGTGACCCGCCGCTCGGCCTCGAGGCGCTGCTGCAGCGCGTCCGCCATGGCGTCCACCGCACGCGCGAGATCGTCGGTCTCGTCCCGTACGACCCCGCCGATGGCCTCCCGCACCCGGACGTCTGTCTCGCCCTTGGCGACCTGGTTCGCGGCGGCGGCCGCCTTGCGCAGCCGCCCGGAGAGCTGCCCGCCGATCAGCACGCCGAGTGCGCTGCCGCCGAACACGACCGCGACGGAGCCGATGACCAGGGCCGAATCGAGGTCCTTCATCACGTCGGTGGAGCGGTCCGGCAGGGGGCCGTGCGTGGACAGCACATGTCCGTCCTTGGTCGGCAGGGCCGCCCAGATGTCCGGCACCCCGCCGTGCTCGACGACATCGCTGGCCTTCCTGCCCTGCTCCATCTTCTCGCGCAGCGAGTGCGGCAGCTCGGGGTCGTCGATCTTGATGTTCGGGAAGTTCGGCCGCCGGATCGTCTCGTAGTTGCGCTGCGCCCACTGGAGCCGTTGATTGGCCAGGTCGCGCGCGTTGTCGAGCATCGAGACCCGGGCCGCGTTGTGCACGACCAGGCTCAGCGTGATCGCCACCAGGCCGGCGACCAGCGCGATCGCCGCGCTGAGCTTCCATCTGAGTCCGGTGTGCAGGCCCACGCGCTCCATGCGCCGGACCGGATTGCGAAGGATCCCCCGCATGGCGCCCCGCTCAGGCCTTCAGCTTGTAGCCGAAGCCGCGGACCGTCTCGATCCGGTCCTGGCCGATCTTCTGGCGAAGCCGCTGCACATGCACGTCGACGACCCGGGTGTCCCCGCCCCAGCCGTAGTCCCAGACCCGCTCCAGCAGCTTGTCGCGGGAGAGGACGGTGCCCGGCGCCGAGGAGAACTCCAGCAGCAGCCGCATCTCGGTGGGGGTGAGCGCGACCGGCTGCCCGGCCCGGCGCACCTCCATGCCCTCGGTGTCGATCTCCAGGTCCCCGAAGGTGAGCACGCCCCCGGTCACCGTGTCCTCGACCGCCTCGCTGCGGTCGCCGCCGCCCGCGTGCCCGAAGCGGCGCAGCACCGCCCGGATCCGCGCGACCAGCACGGCGCCGTCGAACGGCTTGGTCACATAGTCGTCGGCGCCGGCCTCCAGGCCGAGGACGACGTCGATGGAGTCGGCGCGCGCCGACAGCATGATCACCGGCACGGTCGACTCGTCCCGGATACGACGGCACAGGCTGACCCCGTCCAGACCCGGCACCATGACGTCCAACAGGGCGATGTCGGGGCGGTTCGCCCGGAACGCCTCCAGGCCCGACAGGCCGTCGGGCATGGCGGTGACCGCGAAGCCGTCCCGCTCCAGGGCGAGCTGGGTGGCCTCTCGGATGACGTCGTCGTCCTCGACGAACAGGACGTGGGTCTGGTCTGCCATCCCGGTGCTCTCAGTCCTCGTGGTGTGCGTGCAGGTGGGGGTCAGTTGTCCGGCGTGGAGGCGTCGCCGCCGGTCTTGCTGTAGTAGGTGTCGTGCCGGTAGTGCTCGGTGAACCGGCCCGCCTTCCACCAGTACGTGATCACGGTCTCCCTGGACGGGTTCGACAGCGTGTCGTTCGTGTCGTAGACCTGCTTGGTCACGGTCAGGTCGGTGCCGTCGATCTCCGCGACGACCGGCGAATCCTCCGCCTTGAACACATTCTCGTACGTGCCCCCGACATCCCGGTACACGTACGTGCCGATGCCCAGCCAGTCACCGCAGTCCGACACGTTGATCAGGACGTCGTTGACGGAACCGCCGGTCAGAAAGCCGTAGGTGACCTCGACCGGGTAGTTGTCGCCGCTGCAGGGCTTCAGCTGACGCTTCACCGTCGCCGAGACCGCCGGATCCTTCTTGAGCAGCGAGACCGCGTCCACCCGCCGGTAACCGGTGCTCGGGCTCGGGCTCGGGCTGGCGGAGGCGACGGCTCCCGCGACCGCCGACGCGTGCGCCGGGCCCTCGTCCCGGGTGCCCGTGCCCCCCGTGCCGCACGCGGCGACGAAAAGGGCGATGGCGGCGAGCGCGGCCCCCACCGCGATCACCGCCTGTGAACTGCCTCGGGCCCGGTCGGGCCCGGCCCCGGTCAGGCCGCGCAACGCTCCCGCTCCTCACGCTCCAGCGCGCGTGCGTCCAGATCGCGGGCCTCCAGCTCCTCGCGGAGCCGGGCGAGCGCCCGGTGCAGCGTGCTCTTGACCGTACCGGCCGACATGCCGAGGGCTGCGGCCGTCTCCTCAGTGGACATCTGCTCCCAGTGTCGCAGTACTACAACACTGCGCTGTTTCGGCGCGAGTACCTTCATGATGTCCATCAGCAGCGCCCGGTCGGCGTGCTGCTCGGTGGAGTCGTCCACGGACGCGTCCGGCAGCTGCTCGGTCGGGACCTCCTCCAGCTTGCGCGCCCGCCACCACTCGGTACGGGTGTTGATCATGACCCGGCGCAGGTAGGCATCGGCGAGCCGCTTGTCCGCGATGCCCTCCCAGCGGCCGTACGTCCGCACGAGCGCCGTCTGCAGCAGGTCCTGGGCGTCGACCGGGTCCGGTACCAGCCGACGCGCGCTGCGCAGCAGCGCGTCCTGCCGGGTGCGGACGTACTCCTCGAACTCGAGCACCTCGCCCTGCGCCATGATCAACCGCCTCCGTTCCCCGTTTACTCCGGCCTGTGCCTGAAGTCCTGCGTTCCCCGTGTCCGGTGGTCTGCCGGGCACGGAAAAGAAGTTAGGCAGTGGTTGTCACGGCGCTGTCCGAACCAGCCTGCGGCTAGCAATCGGCTATCCGTCGGTTGTGTAACAGCCGTAGGAACGGGGTAAAGGTGGTGACCGTTATGTCCCTTTACGTGGGCCTTTGTCGGCCAATTTGGTCCGTAACAGAGGCCGGATGGCTGTGACTTGGCTGTGCGTCAGCTGAGAGGCAGCCGATAGAGGCCGTCCGGGAGCGGCTCCACCAGACCGTCCGCGACGAGCCCGTCGAGCGCGCGGGCGCGCTGCACCGGCTCGTGCCACACCCGGTCCAACACCGCCTGCGGCACCGGCGCGTGCGCCTCCCGCAGCACGGCGAGCAGCTTGCCGCGCACCTGCCGGTCCGTGCCGGCGTACGTCTGCCCGCGGCGCGGCGGTCCCTCGTGCTCCGGCTTGCCGGCCAGCCGCCAGGCGCACTGCCCGGCGATCGGGCAACGCGCGCACTCCTCGTTCTTCGCGGTGCACACCAGCGCGCCCAGCTCCATGGAGGCCGCGGCCCAGCGCGCGGCCGTCCGCTCGTCCTCGGGCAGCAGCTCGCGGGCGAGCCTGCGCTCGGCGGCCGTGGTCGCGTTCGGCGGGTACTGCACCCCCGTCACCGCCCGCGCGAAGACCCGGCGCACATTGGTGTCCAGCACCGGGTGCCGCTGCCCGTAGGCGAACGAGGCCACCGCGGCGGCCGTGTACTCGCCGATGCCGGGCAGCGCCAGCAGCTGCGCGTGATCCGTCGGTACGTCGCCGCCGTGCCGTTCCGTTATGGCCACCGCGGCGCCGTGCAGCCGCAGCGCCCGGCGCGGATAGCCGAGCCGGCCCCACGCGCGCACCGCCTCGCCCGGCGCCTCCTTCGCCAGGTCCGCGGGGCGGGGCCAGCGGGCCAGCCACTCCTCGTAGAGGGGCAGCACCCGGTTGACCGGGGTCTGCTGGAGCATGAACTCGCTGACCATCACACCCCACGGGCCCGCCTGCGGGCGGCGCCAGGGGAGGTCGCGGGCGTGGGCGTCGAACCAGGCGATCACGGGGGTGTGCAGCTTCTCAGTCATGGCCTTCCGATCCTGCCACGGCTCGGCATGCGTGAAGGGTGACGGCGCGGTCACCGAGCGTGCTGAAGGGTGAAGCGCCCTGGGTGTCACGGCAGTTGCCGGGATGATGATCCGGAAAAGTTGGTGCCGGCGCGGCGGGTGGGGCAAGCAAGTACGGCGATCTCTCGTACAGTTTCCGCCGTGGGATCTCTGCGCAATCCGGTCGGGCCGCTTCCCTCCTCCATCTACTGGCGAAGGAGGGTCGTACTGCTGTCGGTGGTCGCGGTGTTGGCGCTGCTGATCACGTGGCTGGCCACCGCCGGCGGCGGGGGCGGCAAGAAGAACGCCGGCGGGTCCGACGGCAAGAATCCCGCGCAGACCATCACGCCGGGGCCCTCCTCGTCCGGGCCCGCGATCAGTCAACACCCGGGCGGACGCGGCGATTCGGGCGGCGGCTCCGGTGGGGGCGATTCCGGTTCCGGCGGCAGCGGCTCCGACACCGGCTCTGCCGGATCCTCCGGTTCCGGCGGTGGCTCGGGTACGGCGTCCGCGGGCGGCAACGTCGGTACGGGCGACACGCTCCCGGCGTCCTCCTCGCTACCCGGCTGCACCTCCTCCGCGGTGACGCTGAGCCTGCGCAGCCTGCACAACTCCTACTCGCCGGACCAGACGCCGACCTTCCAACTCACCGCGAAGAACGGCTCCTCCGCGGACTGCAAGGTCGATCTCGGGCCGAAGAGCGCGGTGTTGACCATCACGCCGGCGGACGGAAGCCACCCGCTGTGGTCCTCGGCCGACTGTCCCAAGAGCTCGGGGAACCTGGTGTTCCGGGTGCCGGCGGGGCAGAGCATCACCTACACCGTGACGTGGGACCGCAGGCCGAGCGCGGCGCAGTGTGCGACGCCCTCCGGGGGTTCGGCGGGGGCGGGTACGTATCTGCTGGAGGCGAAGGCACCGGGGTTCGCGACGATGCGGACGTCGTTCGTGCTGTCGGCCGACTGAGCCGGCTCAGGGTTGGGGTGGCGCGGGTTCGTCGTCGGGTGCGGGTGAGTGCCGCGAACAACCACAACGGACCCGCAGTCGCAGAATGACGCACGCCCCCGAGCTATTAGGCGTCCGGCTCGAACCTAGACGTACCGCTCCAGGATGGACGACTCGGCCAAACGCGACAAACCCTCCCGCACGCTCCTTGCCCGGGCCTCGCCCACGCCGTCCACGGTCTGCAGGTCGTCCACGCTCGCGGCGAGCAGCTTCTGCAGGCCGCCGAAGTGTTCCACCAGCCGGTCGATGATCGCGCCCGGCAGGCGCGGAACCTTGGCCAGCAGCCGGAAGCCCCGCGGGGACACCGCGGAGTCGAGGGTCTCCGGCGAACCCGTGTAGCCCAGCGCCCGCGCCACCGTGCCGAGTTCGAGCAGCTCCGCGTGGGTCAGCGCGTCCAGCTCGGACAGCGCCTCCTCGACCGTGCGGGAACGCTTCGCCGTCGGCTCGGGGACATAGTCCCGGACGACCAGCTCACGGTCGGGCTCGACCCCGGCGATCAACTCCTCCAGCTGGAGCGCGAGAAGACGGCCGTCGGTGCCCAGCTCGACCACGTATTCGGCGATCTCGGTGGCGATGCGCCGGACCATCTCCAGGCGCTGCGCGACCGCGGACACGTCCCGCACCGTCACCAGGTCCTCGATCTCCAGCGCCGAGAGCGTGCCGGCCACCTCGTCCAGTCGCAGCTTGTACCGCTCCAGCGTGGCCAGCGCCTGGTTCGCGCGGGACAGGATCGCCGCCGAGTCCTCCAGGACGCGCCGCTGACCGTCGACGTACAGGGCGATCAGCCGCATCGACTGGGAGACGGAGACCACGGGGAAGCCGACCTGCTTGCTGACCCGGTCCGCAGTACGGTGCCGCGTGCCCGTCTCCTCCGTGGGGATGGTCGGGTCCGGCACCAGCTGCACGCCCGCGCGCAGGATCTTCGACAGGTCCGACGACAGCACGATGCCGCCGTCCAGCTTGCACAGCTCCCGCAGCCGGGTCGCGGTGAACTCCACGTCCAGCACGAACCCGCCCGTGCACATCGCCTCGACCGTCTTGTCGGAGCCCAGCACGATCAGCCCGCCGGTGTTGCCGCGCAGCACCCGCTCCAGGCCGTCACGCAGGGCCGTACCAGGAGCCACAGCGCTCAGCGAGGCGCGCATCAGGCCATCGGAACCGGCACTCCCACCGGACTTTCCGGGAGCTGCTGCCCGGTCGTTGGCTGCCACTGCACTCCTCCGGTCGCAGGTTCTGACGCGCCCCCGTAACCCGCACTCGGTTCGTACGGACGGGCGAGACCAGGGCAAAGTCTACCGGCGGTCCTCCGCCTCCCGTGGGGCCTCTCGGCGACGGGAGCGCGGCAGCACCCGCAGCGCGTCCCCCATGTCGGCGACTTCCAGCACCTTCATACCGGCCGGCACCTTGCCCGGATCGGTCGGCACCAGCGCGTGCGTGAAGCCCAGCCGGTGCGCCTCGGCGAGCCTGCGCTGCACGCCCGTGACCCGTCTCACCTCGCCCGCGAGGCCCACCTCGCCGATCGCGACCAGGTTCTTCGGCAGCGGGGTGTCGCTGGCGGCGGAGGCCAGCGCGAGGGCGATGGCGAGGTCGGCGGCCGGCTCCGACAGCTTCACCCCGCCGACCGTCGCGGAGTAGATGTCCCGCTTGCCGAGCGCGCTGATCCGGCCGCGCTGCTCCAGGACGGCCAGCATCATCGACACGCGCGAGGTCTCCAGGCCCGAGGTCGTACGCCGCGGGGAGGGGATCTGGGAGTCCACGGTCAGCGCCTGCACCTCGGCCACCAGCGGGCGGCGGCCCTCCAGGGTGACGGTGAGGCAGGTGCCGGGGACCGGTTCGTCGCGGCGGGTCAGGAACAGTCCGCTGGGGTCGGCAAGGCCCGTGATGCCCTCGTCGTGCAGCTCGAAGCAGCCGACCTCGTCCGTGGCGCCGTAGCGGTTCTTCACGCCGCGCACCAGGCGCAGGCGCGCGTGCCGGTCGCCCTCGAAGTGCAGGACGACGTCCACCAGGTGCTCCAGCAGGCGGGGGCCCGCGATCGCGCCGTCCTTCGTGACGTGGCCCACGAGGAGCGTGGACATCCCGCGCTCCTTGGAGGCGCGGATGAGCGCGCCCGCGACCTCCCTCACCTGGGCCATTCCGCCGGGCGCGCCCTCGATCTGCGGGGAGGCGACCGTCTGGACCGAGTCGAGGATCAGCAGGGAGGGCTTGACCTCGTCCAAGTGGCCGAGCACGGCGGACAGATCGGTCTCGGCGGCCAGGTACAGCTCCTCGTGGAGGGCGCCGATGCGGTCCGCGCGCAGCCGCACCTGGCTCGCGGACTCCTCGCCGGTCACATAGAGGGTGCGGTGCTCGGCGCTCGCGGACTTGGCGGCCACGTCCAGCAGCAGCGTGGACTTGCCGACGCCGGGCTCGCCCGCGAGCAGCACCACCGCGCCGGGCACCAGGCCGCCGCCCAGCACCCGGTCCAGCTCGGGCACGCCGGTCGAGCGGGCGGTGGCCTGCCGGCCGTCGACCTGGCCGATGGGCAGGGCGGACGAGGTCACACGGCCCGGTGCCGTCGTACGGACCGCGGGCGCGCCGTACTCCTCGACCGTGCCCCATGCCTGGCACTCGGGGCAGCGGCCGAGCCACTTGGCCGTCTGCCAGCCGCACTCGGTGCAGCGGTAGGACGGGCGGTCCTTGGTGGTCCTGGTACGGGCAGCCATGCGGAAACCGTAGCCCGCGGCACTGACAACGGGTCCCCGGGCCGTGGACGGGTGAACCGGTATCGGCCACCACCCGCCGGGTTCGGGCCACGGAACAAAGGGTTCCTGTCCCCTTATGAGGGATCGTTTCACCCGTACGGATTAAAAGTGCTCAAGCTTCGAGAAGGCGCACTCCGCGGCCGCCTACGGTCGCACGGGTGATGAGCAGTAGTACGGAGACGACCACCCGCAGCCCCGGCGCGCACGGGGCGCGCGGCGAGGCACGTGAAGCACGAGCGGCGCGGGAGGGGCGCGAAGCAGGAGAGGCCCGCGAGGTGCGGGAGGGGCGCGACCGCGCCGCCGCGCGCACCCTCGCCCAGCGGCCGCCGGCGCGCTACGAACCGTACCTGGACGGGCTGTTCACCTACTGTCTGTCGGTGCTGTGCGACCACGACGCGGCCACCGCCGCCCTCGGCGACGTCCTCGCCCTGGCCGAGCGGCGCGGCCACCGCGCCCCGGAGGCCGGAGGCGACCGCAGGGCCTGGCTGTATGCGCTGGCCCGCTGGGCGTGCCTGCGCAAGCTGGCCGAGGCCAAGCAGAAACGTCAGGCCACCCACGCGGCGGGCCGCGCCAAGGCGGCGAGCGGCGTCCCCGAACCGCCCGTCTCCCCGCAGAACCAGGAGCAGCGGCGCCGCGAACTGGCCCTGCTGGCCTGGCCGGAGGCGGCCGGTACGACCCCCGAGCAGCGCGAGGCACTGGAGCTGGCCGTCCGCCACCACCTGGCCGCGCACGAGGTCGCCGCCGTCCTCGGCATGACACCGCAGGCCGCGCGCGACCTGCTCGCCTCCGCCGCCTGCGAGGTCGAACGCACCCGCGCGGCCCTCGCCGTGGTCGAGACCGGCGGCTGCCCCAGCGTGGCCCACCTCACAGGGGACAGCGGGCTGGTCCTCTCCACGGCTCTGCGCCGCGAACTGGTCCGGCACGTGGACGACTGCCCGCGATGTCGCCGCACCGCCGAGCGCGCCGTGCCCGGCCGCTGGCCCGGCGCCACGGTCACCCCTGCCGAACTGCCCGTCCTGGAGGCTCCCCGCGCGGCCCTCCACATGGCCCTGACCCACCACCCACGCGCGCGTGGCGCGGCGGCACCCCGCTTCGACCGGCGCGGCTTCCCGATGGACCCCAAGGACCGCGCGGCCCGCCGCGACCGGCTACGCGCGCGTGCCGTGACGACGACGGTCGTCGCCACGGTGGTGGCCGCCCCCGTCCTGGCCCTGTGGGCCGCCTACCGGGGCGCGCCGACGGCAGACGGCGAAGGCCCCTCCGCCACCGCGCATGAGGCCCAGGGCCCCGACTCCCTCGGCAGCGACACGGCCGGCGGCTACGAGAACGCCGGGAACGCGAGCGTGAAGCCCGGCGCCCACATCGGCGAGGACGGCAAGGCCGACGTCTCCGTGGAGGTCGTCAGCGTGACCGGAGCGGGACACAAGGGTGCCGGCAGGCTCGAAGTCAGCGCGGCGAACGACGGCGACACCACCCTGATCACCCTCGCCTCCTCCGGCTCCTCAGCGGTCCACTGGTCCGCCTCCACCTCGGCGCCCTGGCTGTACCTGAGCCAGTCCACGGGAACCCTGGACCCGGGCCGGACGTTGACGATCAAGGTGTACGTGGACCACCTCCGCGAGCCCTCCGGACACTGGGACGCGCGGGTGGCGATCTCCCCGGCCGGAGCGGTGGTCACCATCGACGGCTACGGCACGGCCCCCACCCGCTACCCCACACCCCCGCCGGCCTCCTCCTCAGCCCCCACCTCCACCCCTCCGGCCACACCGCCCACCAACCCCCCGTCGACCCAACCGACACCACCGACCACCCCGCCCAGCACCTCCACCGACCCGACCTCACCCCCTGACTCCCCGACGCCGACACCCACGGGGACGCCGTCCGGCAGCGAGACGCCCAGCCCGTCGGGGGGCTAGGGGTGGGCTAGGAGTGAGGTGCGTCAGGAAAGCTCGGGGGACCAGAACAGTGGGGGCTGAGAGGGCGGTGGGGCTGAAGTTACGGGCTCGGGAGTTACGCGGCCGGGTCGGCCGGGTGGGGGGCGACCAGCGGCAGCTGGGACGCCAGCCGCTGTTCGCAGAGCTCGGCCAGGCGGTCGTAGCCGGCCTTGCCCATCAGCTCGGTCAGCTCCGCCCGGTAGGAGACGTACACCGGCTCGCCCGCGCCGTGTGCGGAGGTCGCCGAGGTGCACCACCAGTGCAGGTCGTGCCCGCCCGGACCCCAGCCCCGGCGGTCGTACTCGCCGATCGACACCTGCAGAACCCGCGTGTCGTCGGGGCGGTCGATCCAGTCGTAGGTCCGCCGGATCGGCAGCTGCCAGCACACGTCCGGCTTGGTCTCCAGCGGCTCCCGGCCCTCCCGCAGCGCGAGGATGTGGAGGGAGCAGCCCGCCCCGCCCGCGAACCCTGGGCGGTTCTGGAAGATGCACGACCCCTGGAACGGGCGGGTCTGGCGGGAGCCCTCCTCGTCCGTGGAGACCCAGCCGTTGCGGGTGCCCTCGGCGTGGTGCTGCCAGATCTCCGGCGTGAGCCGTGCCACATGCTCGGCGACCCGCTTCTCGTCGTCCTCGTCCGAGAAGTGCGCGCCCAGCGAGCAGCACCCGTCGTCCGCGCGGCCCGCCTGGATGCCCTGGCAGCCGCTGCCGAAGATGCAGTTCCAGCGAGAGGTCAGCCATGTCAGATCGCAGCGGAAGACCTGCTCGTCGTCCGCAGGATCGGGAAACTCCACCCAGGCGCGCGCGAAGTCGAGCCCCTTCTCGTCGCTCACCTTCGGGGCCTTCTTCGACTTCGTGGGTTTCTCGGACACGGACGACGCCTTCGCCTGCGCAGAATCCTTCGATCCCTTGGAGGATTTGTGATCCTTCGCCTTTTTCGTCTTCGGCACCCGTCCAGGGTAAAGGGCCGAGGACCGCTCCGGGGACCGTCGGCGGACGATCTGGCAGTAGCGTTCCGTATATGAGACTCGGTGTCCTGGACGTGGGTTCGAACACGGTGCATCTGCTGGTGGTGGACGCCCACCCCGGCGCGCGCCCGCTGCCCGCGCATTCGCACAAGGCCGAACTGCGGCTGGCCCAACTGCTCGACGACAGCGGAGCCATCGACGACCACGGCATCCACCAGCTGGTCGCCGTCGTACAGGACGCCCTCCAGGCCGCCGAGGACAAGGGCGTCGAGGACCTGCTGCCGTTCGCGACATCCGCCGTGCGGGAGGCCACCAACGCCGACGACGTCCTCACGCGCGTGGAGGAGGAGACCGGCGTACGACTCCAGGTCCTCACCGGCGAGGAGGAGGCCCGCCTGACCTTCCTCGCCGTCCGCCGCTGGTTCGGCTGGTCCGCCGGAAAGCTGCTGGTCCTGGACATCGGCGGCGGCTCCCTGGAGATCGCCTTCGGCATAGACGAGGAGCCGGACACGGCCGTCTCCCTGCCGCTCGGCGCCGGCCGGCTCACCGCGGGCTGGCTGCCGGGCGACCCGCCCACCCCCGAGGCCGTGCGCGCCCTGCGCCGCCACGTCCGTACCGAGATCGCCCGCACGGTCGGCGAGTTCAGCCGCTTCGGCGCCCCCGACCACGTGGTCGCCACCTCCAAGACCTTCAAGCAGCTCGCCCGCATCGCCGGCGCCGCCCGCAGCGCCGAGGGCCTCTACGTCCAGCGGGAACTCAAACGTGAGTCCCTGGAGGCCTGGGTCCCGCGCCTGGCCGGCATGACGGTCGACCAGCGCGCCGAGCTCCCCGGCGTCTCCGACGGCCGCGCCGGCCAGCTGCTCGCCGGCGCCCTGGTGGCCGAGGGCGCGATGGACCTGTTCGGGGTGGAGAACGTGGAGATCTGCCCTTGGGCTCTGCGTGAGGGCGTCATCTTGCGGCGCCTTGATCACATGGGTTCGGATTAGAAGCCTGAGGGGCGCGGGGCTGTATCGATATGCGGCTCCGCCGCGTGGGCGCGACCGGCCCAGGACAACCCGCACCCGCACGCATGGCAAACATCACAACGGCGAATAGGCACCCGGCACCGGCACTGCTCCACGCCGTAAGGTGACGCACGTGGCTGAACCAACGGACGTGCAGATCGCGCTGTCGACGGCCTCGGTATACCCGGAGTCCACCGCGACGGCCTTCGAGATCGCCGCGCGCCTCGGGTACGACGGCGTCGAAGTCATGGTGTGGACCGACCCGGTCAGCCAGGACATCGAGGCGCTGCGCCGGCTGTCGGACTACCACGGCATCCCGGTCCTGGCGGTCCACGCCCCCTGCCTGCTGATCACCCAGCGGGTCTGGTCCACGGACCCGTGGGTCAAGCTGCAGCGGGCCCGGGCCGCCGCCGAGAAGCTGGGCGCCTCCACCGTCGTCGTACACCCGCCCTTCCGCTGGCAGCGGCAGTACGCGCGCGACTTCGTCGACGGGATCTGGCGGATGGCCGACGAGACGGACGTGCGGTTCGCCGTCGAGAACATGTACCCGTGGCGCTACCGCGACCGCGAGATGCTCGCCTACGCCCCGGACTGGGATGTCACCCAGCACGACTACCGGCACTTCACGATCGATCTCAGCCACACGGCGACGGCCCGTGCGGACGCCCTGGAGATGATCGGCCGCATGGGCGACCGCCTCGGCCATGTGCACCTCGCCGACGGCCGGGGCTCGGCCAAGGACGAGCACCTGGTGCCCGGCCGCGGCACCCAGCCCTGCGCCGAGGTGCTGGAGCACCTGACCCCCTCCGGGTTCGACGGCCATGTCGTCATCGAGGTCAACACCCGCCGGGCGATGTCCAGCGCCGAGCGCGAGGCCGACCTCGCCGAGGCCCTGGCCTTCACCCGCAAGCACCTGTCGTCGGCGGTACGGGTGCCCCGGCGATGAGCGACACTGCGGCCATGAGCGAGCCCCTGCCTCCCGCCGGGAAGGAGCCGACGGCCCGCCGAAGAGGCCGCCCCCCGCGGGCCGAGTCCGGGGACACCCGTGACCGCATCCTCTCCGCCGCCCGCGCGGAGTTCTCCGAGCGCGGGTACGAGAAGACGTCCGTGCGCGGTATCGCCAAGGCGGCCGGCGTGGACTCCGCACTGGTCCACCACTACTTCGGGACCAAGGAGCAGGTCTTCGAGGCGGCGATCGCGGTGGCCTTCGCGCCCGCGCTGAACGCGCCCGACGCGGTGGCCGCCGGCTCCCTGGACGGGGTGGGGGAGCGGCTGACCCGTTTCATCTTCGGCGTCTGGGAGAACCCCACGACCCGTACGCCGCTCCTCGCGATCGTCCGCTCGGCCGTCAACAACGAGACCGCGGCCGCCGTGTTCCGCCGCCTGATCGCCTCCCAGCTGCTGCGCCGCATCGCCGCCCGGGTGGATCTGCCGGACCCGGAGCTGCGCGCCGAGCTGGCCGCCGCCCAGCTGGTGGGCGCGGCGATGATGCGCTACGTGATCAAACTGGAGCCGCTGGCCTCCGCGGACCTGGAGCAGATCATCGCGCGCGTCGCACCGGTCGTGCAGCACCACCTCACGGTCAGGTGAGACCGGCGGCGGGATGAAACACGTGTCCCGCATTCCGGACAACCGTGTCCAGGGTTTGGAGCATCGGCGTACGCTCGTAACCAGTCAGAAGTCTCTCTGATCGCAGTCTCTGAAGGAGCGAGCGACGATGCCCGAGCTGAGGTCCCGCACAGTCACCCACGGCCGCAACATGGCGGGCGCCCGCGCCCTGATGCGCGCCTCCGGTGTACCGGGTGCGGACATCGGCCGGAAGCCGGTCATCGCGGTCGCGAACTCCTTCACCGAGTTCGTGCCGGGCCACACCCATCTGCAGCCGGTCGGCCGGATCGTCAGCGAGGCGATCACGGAGGCGGGCGGCATCCCCCGCGAGTTCAACACGATCGCCGTGGACGACGGCATCGCGATGGGCCACGGCGGCATGCTGTACTCCCTGCCCTCCCGCGACCTGATCGCGGACTCGGTGGAGTACATGGTCGAGGCCCACTGCGCCGACGCCCTGGTCTGCATCTCCAACTGCGACAAGATCACCCCGGGCATGCTGCTGGCCGCCCTGCGCCTGAACATCCCGACCGTCTTCGTCTCCGGCGGCCCGATGGAGTCCGGCCGCGCCACCCTGGTCGACGGCACGGTCCGCACGCTCGACCTGGTCGACGCGATCTCCGACGCCGTCAACGACAAGATCTCCGACGAGGACATCCTCCGGATCGAGGAGAACGCCTGCCCGACCTGCGGCAGCTGTTCCGGCATGTTCACGGCCAACTCGATGAACTGCCTGACCGAGGCGATCGGCCTGTCCCTGCCCGGCAACGGCTCGGTCCTCGCCACCCACACCGCGCGCAAGCAGCTCTACGTCGACGCCGCCCGCACGGTCATGGACCTCACCCGCCGCTACTACGAGCAGGACGACGACTCGGTCCTGCCCCTCAACATCGCCACCTTCCAGGCCTTCGAGAACGCCATGGCCCTGGACATCGCGATGGGCGGCTCCACCAACACGATCCTGCACCTGCTGGCCGCCGCCCAGGAGGCGGGCGTCCCCTTCGGCCTGGAGCAGATCGACGCCGTCTCCCGCCGCGTGCCGTGCCTGGCGAAGGTCGCTCCCAACGTGGCGAAGAACCGCACGTACTACATGGAGGACGTGCACCGGGCCGGCGGCATCCCCGCCCTCCTCGGTGAACTCCACCGCGCGGGCCTTCTCAACGAGGACGTCCACGCCGTCCACAGTCCGTCCCTGGCCGACTGGCTGAAGACCTGGGACGTCCGCGGCGGCTCGCCCTCGCAGGAGGCGGTCGAGCTGTGGCACGCGGCACCCGGCTGCGTCCGCTCCGCCGAGGCCTTCTCCCAGTCCGAGCGCTGGGCGGCCCTGGACGAGGACGCGGAGGGCGGCTGCATCCGCTCGGTCGAGCACGCGTACTCCAAGGACGGCGGCCTGGCGGTCCTCAAGGGCAACCTGGCCGTCGACGGCTGCGTGGTGAAGACGGCCGGCGTGGACGAGTCGATCTGGACCTTCGAGGGCCCGGCGGTCGTCTGCGAGTCCCAGGAGGAGGCCGTCCAGCGCATCCTCACCCACGAGGTGACGGACGGCGACGTCGTCGTCATCCGCTACGAGGGCCCCAAGGGCGGCCCCGGCATGCAGGAGATGCTCTACCCGACCTCGTACCTGAAGGGCCGCGGCCTGGGCAAGACCTGCGCCCTGATCACCGACGGCCGCTTCTCCGGCGGCACCTCGGGCCTGTCCATCGGCCACGCCTCCCCCGAGGCGGCCTCCGGCGGCACCATCGCCCTGGTCCAGGACGGCGACCGCATCCGCATCGACATCCCGAACCGGACGATCGAGCTCCTGGTCGACGAGGCCGAACTCGCCCGCCGCGAGCAGTCCCTGAACGGCGTGTACGCCCCGAAGAACCGCGACCGCAAGGTCTCGGCGGCGCTGAAGGCCTACGCCGCGATGGCCACCAGCGCCGACAAGGGCGCGGTGCGGGACGTGACCAAGCTGGGCTGAGCAGCCGTACCACCCCAGGGGCCGCCTCCGGTGGGGGCGGCCCCTCGCCGTGTCACCAGTCGGCCGGATCGCGTGCGGCCACGGCGAAGACGGTTCCGTCGGGGGCGCCGGAGTAGACGCGGCCGTCCACGACCGAGGGGGCCGGCAGTTCGGCGGTCACCTCGCCCGCGTCGGCACCGAGCCGCGGCGGAGTCTGCCCGACGAGCCGCCCGTCGCGTGCGTCGACGGCCAGCAGGCGCCCGTCGGCAGCGGTGAAGTAGACGTGCGCACCGTCCCCGACCGGGGCGGAACCACGACTGACGGACGTTTCCAGGTGCCACAGCCGCTTGCCCGCGTCCAGGCCGACGGCTTCCAGCGAGCCGCCCGCGGCCAGCAGGTACACCGTGTCGCCGTGCGCGGTGGCCTGCGGCGACACACGCGGGACCGGCAGCACCACCCGGCGCGACGACTTCGAGGCCGGCATGTAGCGGACCACGGCGTTCGCGGCCGAGGTCTTGTCGAGGGACAGGAAGAACAGGGAACCGCCCTGGCTGCCGACGGGCTGCAGCATGCCGTCCAGCGATGCCTCCCAGCGCACCGCACCCGTGGCCGGATCCACCGCGGCCACATGCGTGTGCCCCCCGTCCTCGGACGAGGTGGTCGCGTACGCCAGCGGATCCCCGGCAAAGGAGACGAGGGACGGCGCGCTGTAGCCGGGCAGGCGCCGGTGCCACGTCGTACGGCCCGACCTGCCGTCCACACCGGTGACCGTTCCGTCGGCACCCGTGATCAGGACCGTGCCGCCGGCGTGCCGGACCGTCGTGCCATGGCGCAGCCGCCGCTGCCACACCTCGTCGCCGGAGCGGGGGTCGCGTGCCGTCAGCAGGGAGCCGCCGTCCGTGCAGAACTGCACGAGGGAGTCCGCCGGAACCGGCGGCCCGCACGCGGGTCCGGCGGGAGCGGAGCGATGCCACAGGAGCTTTCCGTCGGCAGGGGAGAGCGCGAAGACGGCACCGGACCGTGCGCAGAACACCGTCCCCGCCCCGTACGCGCACTGCGGCATCCCCGAGGCCTCGGGCGTCGGCTCGGCCCGCCAGGAGCTGAACGCGGCCGTCCTCGTGTGCGGGCTCGGGCCGGCCGGAGCACGGCCGCCACCCCCGATCATCTGGACCGAGGCCAACGCGGCGGCCACGGCGAGCCCGAGTGCCCCGGCGCCCATCGCCACCCTCCTGCCGACGCGCCTGCTGACCGCCGGCCCCGGCTGCTCCTCGGCGGTCGACCGCGGCGCCCCCGGCCCGTCGCCGCCCGTACGCTGAGCCGGTATGAACGCCTGCGTGTCGTACGAGGCCGCCACCGACCGCAGCTCCCGCATCAGCTCGTCCGGCGTCGGCCGCCCCTCGGGCTCCTTGGCCAGACAGCGGAGCACCAGCGGCGCGAGCCCCTCCGGCATCCCGGTCAGATCGGGCTCGTCGTGCACGACCTGATAGGCGACGACGTACGGGCTGTCGGAGTCGAACGGCCCGCGCCCGGTCGCCGCGTGCACCATCACCGACCCCAGCGCGAAGACGTCCGCCGCAGGGCCCACCTCCCGCGGCCGCCGGAACTGCTCCGGCGCCATGAAAGGCGGCGTGCCGATCAACTTCCCGGTCTCGGTGCGCAGTTCGCTGTCCTTCGGCCGGGAGATCCCGAAGTCGATGACCTTCGGCCCGTCCTCGGCCAGCAGCACATTGCTCGGCTTCAGGTCCCGGTGCACGACGCCGACCCGATGGATGTCGCGCAGCGCCTCGGCGAGCCCGGCCATGAGCCGCCGCACCTGCGCGGCCGGCATCGGACCGTTCCGCTTGACGTGCTCGGAGAGAGTGGGCCCGGGAATGAACAGCGTGGCCATCCACGGCCGTTCGGCCTCCGGATCGGCGTCCACGACCGGCGCGGTGAAGGCACCGCTCACCCTCCGGGCGGCGGCCACCTCCTGCCGGAAACGGCCCCTGAACTCGGGATCCCTGGCGAACTCGGCGTGTACGACCTTCACCGCGAGCTTCATCCCGGAGGTGCTGCGCGCCAGGTGGACGACACCCATGCCGCCCGAACCCAGGCGTTCCTCCAGTCGATAGTGACCGGCGTACTCGGGAAGTTCCGCTTCCGCGCCCGCTCCCGTGTTCCCGCGTGGCGCCATGCGACCACCCCCGTGCTGTTCGTCCGCGCGCGCGACGCACGGAGCCTAGTCGATGACTCGTGCGACACGGAGGCGGCTTGCTAGCCTGCGCGCGCGGGTTGCGCGCACATGCGCTGCGACTCGATCACGGGGATCACTGACGCCCATGGCGGCCATGGGTTCAGGCCATGGGTTCAACGGGGAGGTTTCACATGTCTGTCGACCGTGCCGAAGAGGCCGGGGCCGGGGCCGGTGCCGGGGACGATGCGATGACGGCGCAGGCGACCATACGCACCTACGCGGTCGCTCCGGGCGTCCGCCTCAACGTCCGCAGTGGCCCGGGCACCAACTACGGGATCGTACGCGTCCTGCCCGAGGGCATGCACGTACCGATCTACTGCCAGGCTCCGGGCACGACGGTCTCGGGCCCTTACGGCACGACGAACATCTGGGACAACATCGACAACGGCGAGTACGTCTCCGACGCCTACGTCCAGACCGGCAGCGACGGCTACATCGCCTCGCGCTGCGCCTGACGGCCCCCGTCCGGAGCCCGCCCGCGCCCGGCGCCATAATCGTTCCGTGAGCGACGAAACCGGCACCCCGGACACCCCGGCGGGCTCCCCAGACGGCGCGGTCCCGAACGGTGGCCCGAAGCCCGAGCCACTCCGCTTCTTCGGCACCACCTGGGTGAACCACGACAACGGCTACGCGGCCCGTCGCGCCGGCGTCGCCGTCGGCTCGCTCGCCGCGGCCGTCGCCTCCTGCCTGGTCCTCCGCTTCGCCTACGAGGGCATCCGGATCGCCGACACCGGCGCCTTCGTGACCGTGCTGATCATCGCCATGTTCGCGATCTGCAGCGCGCTCGCCTTCCGCAACACCTGGGAGGGCTTCGACAAGCGCCACGACCCCCAGCGCCAGGCCTCCCTGCGCGGCCTGCTCGCCATCGGTTTCGTCGGCTCCCTACTCGCCTACTTCCTCCGCTCCCTCACCGAGGCCCCGGGCGAGAAGCTGCACCGCGAGGAGTACGACAAGGCCCGCGAGGACCACGCCCGCCGCTCCTCCCGCCGCACCGGCAACCCGTCGAAGAAGAAACGGCGGCGGTGACGGGGGCCTTCGGCGGTCGGGTGAAGAAGGGGGCCGGTGACGCGGGCTCCCGGTGGTGTTGATGTGGCTGCGGCGGTGCTGGTGAGACCTGCACGTCGTCCCGCCGCGAAAACCCGCTGTCGTCGCCTCCCCGTCGCCCCCACCATGGCCGTATGACCGCGACGCAACCGCCCCATCAGCCCCCGCCCTCGCCCACGACCCGCGCGCACTCCTTCAACGTCGCCGCCGCCCAGTACGCCGCGAACCGCCCCTCCTACCCGCCCGCCCTCTTCGACGCCGTCGAGGAACTGGCCGGCCGGTCGCTGTCCGGCGCCAGGGTCGTGGACGTCGGGGCCGGTACCGGCATCGCGACCGCCCTCCTGCAGGCCCGCGGCGCCGACGTGCTCGCCGTCGAGCCCGGTGAGGGCATGACCGCCGAGTTCCGCCGCGGGCTGCCCCATCTCCCGATCGTCCGCGGCAACGGCGACGCCCTCCCCATCGCCGACGCGCACGCCGACTTCGTGACCTACGCCCAGGCCTGGCACTGGACCGACACCGCCCGCTCGGTACCGGAGGCGCTGCGGGTGCTGCGGCCGGGCGGCGCGCTGGCGCTGTGGTGGAACACCGACGCGCTCGACATCGACTGGATCGCCGAGGCCGCCGACCGCACCGGCTGCTTCCTCGGTGTGGACGTCGCCGCCGAGAAGCGCAAGGCCGGCGAGCGCACGGACCTGGCCGACCCCAGCGGACGCCTGGACTTCACCCGCCGCGACGTCCGCTGGAGCCGCCGCGTCACGATCGACACCCACCTCGCGAACATCGGCAGCCACTCGGCCTTCCTCCTCACCCCCGAGGACCGCAGGAGCGCCTTCCTGGAACAGGAGCGCGCCCACCTGCTGAAGGTCTTCCCGGACGGCGTCGTCGAGGAGACGTACGACGTCCTTCTGCTCGTCGCCACCAAGCCCTGATTTCAGCGAAGAAGCGCCCTCCGAGCGGCGGCCGGGTTCGTCCCGGCCGCCGCTCACGCGCGTATGCCCGGCCGGGCCCTTGACGCGCAGGCTGTCCGGGCAGATTATTCATCACATGATGAATTACGTGCCGGACCCGCCACCCCAGCCCTCCACCGCGGCCGTCCAAGCCCACGACCTCACCGTCGTCCGCGGCCCCCGCACCGTCCTCCACCACCTCGACTTCTCGGTGCCCCGCGGCCAGGTCACCGGCCTGCTCGGTCCTTCCGGATGCGGCAAGTCGACCCTCATGCGCTCGATCGTGGGCACCCAGGCCAAGGTCACCGGCACCCTTCAGGTCCTCGGCCACCCGGCCGGCCACCCCGCCCTGCGCACGCGCATCGGCTATGTCACCCAGGACGCCTCCGTCTACGACGACCTGACCGTCCGCCAGAACCTGGAGTACTTCGCCGCGATCCTCGACCCCGGCCGCGCGGCCGCCGAACGCCGCCACCACCACGTCATCCGCGCCATCACCGACGTCGACCTCACCAGCCACGCCGACGCACTCGCCGGCAACCTCTCCGGCGGCCAGCGCAACCGTGTCTCCCTGGCCGTGGCCCTGCTCGGCGCCCCGGAACTCCTCGTCCTGGACGAACCCACCGTCGGTCTCGACCCGGTCCTGCGCCGCGACCTGTGGAAGCTCTTCCACGACATCGCCGCCACCCGCGGCGCAACCCTCCTCGTCTCCTCCCACGTCATGGACGAGGCCGAGCGCTGCCACCGCCTCCTCCTCATGCGCGACGGCGAGATCCTCGCGGACGACTCCCCGGACGCCCTGCGCACCCGCACCGGCAGCGACACCGTCGAGGCCGCCTTCCTCCACCTCGTCGACGAGGCAGCCGCGGCAGCCCGCCCCAAGGAGAGCACCCGATGAGCACGATCAGCACGATGAGCAGCACGACCGCCCCCGCCCCGACCGGCGTCATCAACGCAGGCCGCACCACCGCCACCGCCGCCCGGGTCCTGCGCCAGCTCCGCAACGACCCACGCACCATCGCGCTGATGATCCTCGTCCCGTGCCTGATGCTGATCCTGCTGCGCTATGTCTTCGACGGCAGCCCCCGCACCTTCGACAACATCGGCGCATCCCTGCTCGGCATCTTCCCGCTGATCACGATGTTCCTGGTCACCTCCATCGCCACCCTGCGCGAACGCACCTCCGGCACCCTCGAACGCCTCCTCGCCATGCCCCTCGGCAAGGCCGACCTCATCGCCGGCTACGCCCTCGCCTTCGGCACGCTCGCCATCGTCCAGTCCGCCCTCGCCACCGGACTCGCCCTGTGGGTGCTCGGCCTCGACGTCACCGGCTCACCCTGGCTGCTCCTCCTCGTCGCCCTCCTCGACGCCCTGCTCGGCACGGCCCTGGGGCTCTTCGTCTCGGCCTTCGCCGCCTCCGAGTTCCAGGCGGTCCAGTTCATGCCCGCGGTGATCTTCCCCCAGCTCCTCCTCTGCGGCCTGTTCACGGCCCGCTCGAACATGCACCCCGTCCTGGAGGCCATCTCCGACGTCCTGCCCATGTCGTACGCCGTCGACGGCATGAACCAGGTCCTCCGGCACACCGACATGACGGCCACCTTCGTGCGGGACGTCCTGATCGTGGCCGGCTGCGCGCTGCTGGTGCTGGCGCTGGGGGCGGCGACCCTACGACGGCGTACCGAATAGCTGGCACCCCCGCCGGCCCGGGCAGGCGGAACCCCTGCCCGCCCGGTCCCCGTTCCGCCCACCGGACAACCGACCGCCGCCCCTGACCCCGGTGCCAGACTGAACCCCATGAGCCAGAAAGTCGCAGTCCTCGGCACCGGCAAGATCGGCGAAGCCCTGCTCAGCGGAATGATCCGGGCCGGCTGGGCCCCCGCCGACCTCCTGGTCACCGCCCGCCGCCCCGAACGAGCCGAAGAACTCCGCACCCGTTACGGAGTCAGCCCGGTCACCAACGCCGAGGCCGCCAAGACCGCCGACACTCTCATCCTCACGGTCAAGCCGCAGGACATGGGCACCCTCCTGGACGAGCTCGCCCCCCACGTCCCCGCCGACCGCCTGATCATCAGCGGCGCCGCCGGTATCCCCACCTCCTTCTTCGAGGAGCGCCTGGCCGCAGGCACCCCGGTCGTCCGCGTCATGACCAACACCCCCGCCCTGGTCGACGAGGCCATGTCGGTCATCTCCGCCGGCAGCCACGCCACCGAGGAACACCTCGCGCACGCCGAGGAGATCTTCGGTGCCGTCGGCAAGACACTCCGCGTCCCCGAGACCCAGCAGGACGCCTGCACCGCCCTGTCCGGCTCCGGCCCCGCGTACTTCTTCTACCTGGTCGAGGCCATGACCGACGCCGGCATCCTGCTCGGCCTGCCCCGCGACAAGGCCCACGACCTCATCGTCCAGTCCGCCATCGGCGCCGCCGTGATGCTCCGCGACAGCGGCGAACACCCCGTCAAGCTCCGCGAGAACGTCACCTCCCCGGCCGGTACGACGATCAACGCCATCCGCGAACTGGAGAACCACGGCGTACGAGCCGCCCTCATCGCCGCCCTCGAAGCCGCCCGCGACCGCAGCCGCGAACTCGCCTCCGGCAAGAAGGACTGACCCGGCGCCGGGGGCCACGGCTCACCCGCAGCCGCCCGCCCCCGCAAGCCCGAGCCCGCAAGCCCGAGCCGGCCCGGCAGGCCCTGACCGTCCTAACGGCCGGCCGCGCTCAGCGCCGTCTCGAACACCGGCGGCAAGAGCCCGATCGCCCGATAGGCCGCATCGACGGTCGGCCGCGCCATCGCCCTCGCCTTCTCCGCACCATCCCGCAGCACCCCCTCCACATAGGCAGGATCGGCGCACAGCTCCCTGTGCCTGGCCTGCACGGGCCCGAGGACCTCCACCACCGCCTCCGCGGTGTCCTTCTTCAAGGCGCCGTACGAGTGGTAAACGCTCGCCAGTGACTCAGGGTTCCCACCCGTGCACGCAGCGAGAATCTCCAGGAGGTTCGCGACTCCCGGCCGCCCCTCCCTGTCGTACTCCACGTCCCGCCCGCTGTCGGTGACGGCCCGCATGACCTTCTTCCGCACGTCGTCCGGTTCGTCGAGCAGATAGACGACCCCCAGCCCCGACTCGTCCGACTTCCCCATCTTCGACGCCGGGTTCTGCAGGTTCATCACCCGCGCCGCGACCGCCGGCCGCGTCGCCCTCGGCACCACGAACGTGTGCCCGTACCGCTGGTTGAACCGCACCGCCAGATCCCGCGCCAGCTCGACGTGCTGCACCTGGTCGTCCCCGACCGGCACCTCGTCCGCGCCGTATCCCAGGATGTCCGCCGCCATCAGCACCGGATACGTCAGCAGCGACAGCCGCACGGTCCCGCCGCGCTCGCGGACCTTCGCGGTCTTCTCCTTGTACTGGATCATCCGGCGCATCTCACCGTCGGTCGCCACGCACTCCAGCAGGTACGACAGTCTCGTGTGCTCGTCGACATGGCTCTGCAGGAACACTGTGCAGACCTCGGGATCGAGCCCGGCCGCCAGCATCAGCGTCGCCGTCTGCCGACTGAGCCTGAGCAATCGCGCAGGATCCTGGTCCACCGTCAGCGCGTGCAGATCCACGACGCAGAACACCGAGTCGGCCTGGTGCTGGTCCGCCTCCACCCACCGCCGCAGGGCTCCCAGGTAGTTGCCCAGGGTCAGGTGCCCGGTCGGCTGGATCCCGCTGAAGACCCGTGTCATCTCCACTCCACCTCCTGGTCGAGACCGCCGCTCCTGCGGCCGGCCCCCGGAGTCCGGAGGAGATACGAGAACGGCCGCCGAGGCGGCGGCCGTTGGATGCATACGTGAGTACGGCCGCCGTCAGGCGGCCCACCAAAGCTGGGTACACGTACGCGTCGTCATGCCCACCAGCGTACGCCCCCGGAGTGCACCAGGGGCAAGAGTTGACACTCGCCACGCCGATCCGTAATGTTCTCCGGGTTGTCCGACGTGAGCGCCGATCTCGGTCGGTCCCCGGACAGCCACTCCGCAAGTAGCAACCAGCAATCGACGCTCCGGCGCCGAGTGCTTTGGCGTGCTTATTTACGGAATGAGGAATCCGCGTTCGAAAGGACGCAGCCCCCGATTAGCTCGGGAGCACGGAATCCGCTAAAGTCTCACTCGTCGGAACGGCCCAGCGGCCGGGAAGACAAGCCCGCTGACTGGGAGTCAGACGCCGAAAGGATCTGATAGAGTCGGAATCGTCGGAAAGGGAAACGCGAGAGCGGGAACCTGGAAAGCACCGAGGAAATCGGATCGAGAAAAGATCTGATAGAGTCGGAAACACCGAAGGGAAGCGC
>NZ_JBSFIH010000058.1:0-52876 GCF_053597455.1 Streptomyces sp. NPDC001393 | reverse complement strand
CAGGATCAGCGGATCGGCGTTCGGTGCGAACCGGCGTACGGTGACATGGCACACCACGGGCATCGCGGCTGCCGTCAGGCAGGTCAGCGCCATACCCGGCGGCAGCTTGCCGCTGACGGCGAGGGCCGTCTCCGCATAGCCGTAGCAGCAGATGAGGATGGCGCCGAGGAGCAGGACGAGCTCCAGGTTCCGGTCACTCAGGCGTCCCGACCGGCCCGGCCACACGGCCAGTTTCGCCGGTTCACGCCGACCAGTCATGCTTTCCCCCTCGATCGGGTCCACCCCCTCGATTCCCGCTGCGGGACTTGGCCAACAGGGTTATATGGTTGCGCAATAACGCAACTGAACTGTAGCCGAGGCCAGGTAAGAGGAGGGTCGGCGTGGCGGCACGCAGGAGGGGGCGCCGCAAGGCGTGGGCGGTGCTGATCGGGGTGAGCGTGGTCCTGGCGCTCGTGAGCTATCTCGCCGTCCGGCTCATCCGCTCGGCAACTCCCGACGAATGCACGGCGCATGGCACGGACGGCACGACCGTCACGCTCGATCTGGACCAGGCATCCCACGCCGCGACCATCGCGGCCGTGGCCCACGCGCACGGCCTGCCGCAACGCGCCGTCACCATCGCCCTGGCGACCGCGATCCAGGAGTCCAAACTCCACAACTTGACGTACGGGGACCGCGACTCCCTCGGCCTGTTCCAGCAGCGCCCGTCCCAGGGCTGGGGCACTCCCGCCCAGATCCGCGACCCCGTCTACGCGTCGGGCAAGTTCTTCGACGCGCTGGTCAAGGTGCCCGACTACCTCGGCCTTCCGGTCACCGTCGCCGCGCAGCGAGTCCAGCACAGCGGCTACCCGGAGGCCTACGCAGCACATGAGGCCATGGCGGCGACGCTGGCCGACGTGCTGACGGGGCGGGAGGGGCCGGCGCTGAACTGCACGGTGAGTGGGGCCGATCCGGCTCCCTCCGATACAGCGAGCAGCGCGGCGGGTGGCGTGAGCGAGGCCGGTGGCGGCAGCGGTGTCGCGGCAGCCGTCCGACGGGAGTTCGGCGACGCGCCGGTCGCCCTGCCCGCGACCGGCGGCGACAGCGTCAGCTTCCCGATTGCGACCGAGCAGGCTTCCACAGGCTGGTCCCTCGCCCTGTGGCTGCTCTGCCACGCCACCGCACTGCACGCCACATCCGTGACATTCGACGGCCGGCGCTGGAGCAGTGCCGCCTCGGACCGAGGCTGGACGCACAGCACCCCCGATTCCCGGCAGACCGGGATGCTGGCGGTGGAGCTGGGTTAGGCCCGCGCGGGCGGACCTTCATCATCTGAAGGAGCCCCACCGCCACACACGGCGAACATGGACGAGCCGGCGTAGGAGACGAACGGCAATGGGCCACAGCGCGCCTTGAGCGGCACTGATCCATCAGCACGTGGCCTGTGTCCGCGATCGCGGGATCGCCGACCTGCTCGGCATGGGTGCCAGGGCCTGTCGTTCCCGCATGTGCCGGACCCGGGGATCGACGCGGGAGTATCGCGCAGTCCGAGTCTTGCGATCAATGCGTCCGTCCCGCACTCTGGGTAACGCCGGGCTGCGCGAACCGCGCCCCCGCCGGCCGGCGCGCGGCTATGGTCGCCGTCCCGTGCGTGACATTGCCGACGAGGTCGCTCAGTCCGGGGCACGCCCCTCCACCGTTTGACCCTACGAGGACCAACCCAGCTCAAACACTTGCCTACTTGCGTGACTGTGCAACCATCAGGGGTCCGATTTCGTCTCACTGGTAGCAGTCGGGGCGACACTCCGGATTCAGCCGTGTTGCCCGCGTCGAGATGAGCGAGAGCGAGCGCATGCGCCATCAACAGGAACGCGTCAACAGCGCCATCGGCGCGCAGCGGCAGCACAGCTCCGTGACGCACGGTCGGGTGGTCCCTCAGGGTCGGACCGGAGAGCGGACGCCGTCCGAAGACACATTCCGTGCACGACGCTCGCGGCGGGACGAGGGCGGCGCGCCTCCTGTGCGTCGGCCCCGGGCAGGGGCCATCGCAGCGATGCTGCTGGGACCGTTGCTTCTGGGGGACGGGGTGGATGCCCTGGTCGGCCGGGAGCCCGGCTGGGGTGTGGTGGTGGGAGCGACGGCGGGAGCCCTGCTCGCGGCCCTGGCGGCGGTTCGTCGCCGCACTCTGGGGTCCGTGGCACCGCTGCCGGCCCTTGCTGTGGCCGTTGTCACGGCGGGGACGGTGCTGACGTCGCACGGTCCGCTGGCCACGCGGCTGGTGCGGTGGGCCGTGGCGGTGTTCCCGGCGATGGCCGCGGCGGAGTGCGCGGTGGTCGTCGTGGCGCTGGCGGTAGCCGTGCTCCGGTACGGAATGAACAGGAGGGATCGTGCCTGAGAGCATGCGACACCGTTCGTACCCGGCCGCCGTCACACGCGGACGCAGGGCGCCCTGGCTTGTCATGTTGCGTGTTGCGACATGGACGGTTTCGGCGGCTCTGCTGCTCGGCTGCGGTGCGACCTGGTACGCCTACCGGTCCCTGACGCACGGCCTCACCACCTCTGATGCGCTCGACGCGGTCCGCGGCAAGGCGCCCCGACACCTGGACAACGCGGTCAACTTGCTGCTCATAGGTCTCGACTCGCGCAAGGACATGAACGGCAACGACCTGCCACGGCAGTTCGTGCAGAGCGAGTTGCACGCCGGGTCCAGCGACATCGGTTACTACAACACCAACACCCTGATCCTCATGCACATCCCCGCGAACGGCGGCAAGGTGCAGGCGTTCTCCATCCCGCGCGACGACTACGTGCAGACGCTGAACGGAGACGGCTCGGTGCAGGGCCACTTCAAGATCAAGGAGGCGTACGCCAACGCGTACACCACTGCCCACGACAAGTACGCCGCCCAGGGCGTCAGGGGCGCGGATCTGGAAGCGAAAAGCCGTGAGGCCGGCCGGGAGGCGACGCTGGCGACGGTGCAGCAGTTCGCCGGTGTGCCCATCGACCACTTCGCCGAGATCAACCTCCTCGGCTTCTACGACATCGCCAAGGTTCTGCAGCCCATCACGGTGTGTCTCAAACACCCGGTCAAGGACCGTTATTCGGGTGCCGACTTCCCGGCCGGCGTGCAGCAGCTGAACGCCCGTCAGGCGCTGGCCTTCGTACGGCAGCGGCACGGGCTGGACGCCGGGGACCTGGACCGTACGCGCCGGCAGCAGGCCTTCATCTCCACAGTCACGCATCAGCTCAAGACGGAGGGTGTCTGGGGCAGCCCGTCCAAGCTTCAAGGACTGTTCGACGTCGTGAAGAAGGACGTCGTTCTCGACAGCAGCTGGAACGTGCTCGATTTCGCACAGCAGGCCCCGGACCTCACCGGCGGCAACGTGGTGTTCCACACCCTGCCCATCGAGGGCTTCGGGATCCGCAACCGCGAGGACGTCAACCTCGTGGATCCGGAGAAGATCAAGTCGATCGTGCAGCAAGCCTTCGGAGCGGCCGGTGCCCCGTCTCCCGCGGCCTCCGGCACCACTGCGGCCGCACCCGCCACCGTGGATGTCATCAACGGCAACGGCGGTCGGGGCCTCGCCTCGAAGGCGCTCTCCTCTCTGGTCGAACTCGGCTACACGGCCGGTACCACGGGCAACACCACCACGCAGCCTGCGACCACCGTCCGCTACGGCGCCGGGGCACAGCAGGCGGCTCAGCAGATCGCCGGCCGGCTCCACGCCGGCACCGCCGCTTCCAGTCCTGCCGTGTCCGCGGGCCACGTCGTCGTCACCCTCGGCGAGGACTACACGCATCCCGGTCAGGCAGCTCCGACCCGGACGCCGACCGCATCCGCGTCGAGCACGGCAACAGCGGACGACTCCGGCCCGGCCGTGAAGGCGGGCGGTGTGCCGTGCGTCAACTGACCCACCCTCGATGCGTGACTCGCGTGAGCGGTGATCCAGGACCGGGTTGCTTCTTGCCGAGTCGACGTCGACGCGCGTATCCCTGGCCGGAAGGAGGCGAGAGACATGGTTCGCAGCATGGGCGGACCCGAGGCGGCCCGGCCGCCCGTGGCGGCGTAGGGCGGCGCAGGTGTCAGGTCGGCCAAAGCGCAGGTGGACGAGTGGCGTTACCGGGTGCCGAGGGTGGGCGAGGTCGATCGGATGCGGGGCCGACTGTGGCCCGGACTACTGCAAGTGCGGTTCATCTGACTCCCGCCTCCCTCCGGCGTGGCGTCGTACGACTCGGCAACGAGCAGACCGGCCCACACGGCGGTGGCCCGTGCACCCCGACTCGTGGCCGTCCGCGATCCGGGTCGCCGCGTCCCGTCCAGTGGTGCAGGTGCGAGAACCGCCTCGGTGGGCTTCGGCATGTCGTCGCGCCATGGGAGGGCGTACCCTGGCCGGAGGGCGCGATGCGTCGTTGCCCGATCTGACCGCCGCGAGCGCGAGGAGGTGAACGGGATGAGTTCCTGCAGCAGTAGTCCCAGCTCCCATTCCGTGGCACCACGGGCGTCCGGCGGGCACCGCACCGCTGTCTGACGGCCTGGCTCTCCAGAGTATTCCGGACAGTCATCACGCCTGCCTCCGGTCCGCCAGCGGGTGCCGATCAGGCGGAGGTGCGTCATGACGATCACGATCACACTGCCCCGGTTCACGCTGCCCGCCGTGGCCGAGCGTGGCCTGCGGACGCTGCTCCCCGTCGCCGAGCCGGCGGTCCTCGCCGTAGCCGATGCCTGCGGTGTCGGGATGCCGGTGCGCCTGCTGGGACTCGGTGTCAAGCTTGCCCGGTCGGCCACGCAGGACTGATCCGGCTCGGTCCCGGGGAGGCAGGCGGTGAACGATCAGCGGTGGGCACAGGAACGCCTCGCGGTGCGCCAGGCGGCGCAACGGCTGACCGAGGACGCGGGGGCCCTGATGGCGGCCTCCGCGGAGGCCGCCGAGGCCGGGCTGGCGACGCGTGCGGAGGACCTTCGGCGTGCCGTCGTCGCTGCCTGGAGCGCCGGTGTCACGCCCGAGGTCCTGGCCTTGGACGCCGGGGTAAAGGTCGCCGTGATCGATGACTGGATCGGTCCGGGCGACGTACGCCATGGTCCGTGACCGCGTCAAGAGGTCATCAATGACTTGCGCAAACATGCAAGCGTTGGGCTACACTCTTTGAGGTTTGAAAAGGGCACCTCGTTCGGTGAGGCGTCTTCACGGACACAGGCCACTGACCCCACGACGTCGAGAGACGCCCAGGGTCAGGACACCTCTCCCCGGCCTAAGGGGTGAGGCCAAGTGGCTTCCCTTGCAGGGGGATTACGCCGTGGAGTGCCAAAGCTCTGACGAGTTGGGGTGTACCGGCCGCAGTCTGCGCGCCGGTCCGCTCCCTGCCGAGTCGACGTCGACGCGCGCCGTGCGTGTCTCCGGCCGGAAGGAGGCGAGAGACATGGACTGCAGTTGCAGTAGTCCGGGCCACAGTCGGCCCCTTACCCGCTTGTCCTCGCATTCTTCCGGCACGCGGTAACCACCTTCCCTGCGCGGATTTCCGTCCGCGTCTCGCGCCCCCGCACGGCCGTGCGCCGTGACGGGCTGCCGTCCTGCGCGCTCGCGCGGGGAGGATGGCTTTCGCGTGCCCCCTGCCTCCCCCAATTGGGGGGATTCGGGAGGTACGTCATGACCACTGTGACCAACATGTCCGAGGCCCCGCGCTCCGCGGTCCTGGACGACGCGCACGTCGGCGACATCCAGGGTGCGCTCGGCACCATCCGGCTCGACGACACCGCACCCCGCACCGGCCTGTCCGCCAAGCTCAAGACACTGCTGGCGATCGTCGGGCCCGGCCTGATCGTCATGGTCGGCGACAACGACGCCGGCGCCTTCGCCACCTACGGCCAGGCCGGCCAGAACTACGGCACCCACCTGCTGTGGACCCTGCTCCTGCTGGTCCCCGTCCTGTTCGTCAACCAGGAGATGGTGCTGCGTCTGGGCGCCGTCACCGGCGTCGGCCACGCCCGGCTCATCCTGGAGCGGTTCGGCAAGTTCTGGGGCGCGTTCAGTGTCATCGACTTGTTCCTACTCAACGCCCTCACCTTGGTGACCGAGTTCATCGGCATCACCCTGGCCACCGGCTACCTGGGCCTGCCCAAGGCCGCCTCCGTGGTGCTCGCCGCCGCCATCATCGTCGCCTCGGCGTTCACCGGCTCCTTCCGCCGCTTCGAGCGGGTCGCCATCACCCTGTGCGCGGCCTCGCTGCTGCTGGTGCCGGTCTACTGCATGGTCCACCCGCACGCCTCGCAGATGGCACGGGACTTCGTCGTGCCCAACATGCCCGGCGGTACCGGGCAGTTGTCCACCGTCATGCTGCTGATCATCGGCATCGTCGGCACCACGGTCGCCCCCTGGCAGCTGTTCTTCCAGCAGTCGTACGTGATCGACAAGCGGATCACCCCGCGCTTCATGAAGTACGAGAAGGCCGACCTGTGGATCGGCATCGCCGTGGTCGTCATCGGCGCGGCGGCCATGATGGGCTTCACCGCCGCCGCCTTCGCCGGCACCCACGGCTTCGGGAACTTCACGGACGCCGGGGGCATCGCCACCGGTCTGGAGGCCAAGGCCGGCAAGCTCGCCGGCGTGCTGTTCGCCATCGCGCTGCTGGACGCCTCCATCATCGGCGCCTTCGCCGTGTCCCTGTCCACCGCCTACGCGATCGGGGACGTCTTCGGCATCCGGCACTCGCTCCACCGGGGCGTCAAGAAAGCCAAGGGCTTCTACGCCGTCTACGCCGGCCTGGTCGCCGCAGCCGCCGCCATCGTGCTCATCCCCGGCTCCCCGCTGGGCCTGCTCACCGAAGGCGTCCAGACCCTCGCCGGCGTCCTGCTGCCCTCCGCCAGCGTGTTCCTGCTCCTTCTCTGCAATGACAAGCAGGTCCTCGGCCCCTGGGTCAACGGCCCCAAGACCAACGCGTTCACTTCGGCCGTCGTCGGCGTCCTGGTCGCCCTGTCGATCATCCTGACCGCCTCGGTGCTTTTCCCGGACATCTCCGCGACCGCGATCCTCGACATCATGGCCGCCTGCGGCATCGTCGGCGTGCTGGCCGCCGGGTACGCCTTCACGCGCCGCCGCACCAACACCAAGGAAGACCCGATCGACCGCATCGGCCGGGACACCTGGCGCATGCCCGCACTGGCCACACTGACCCGGCCGACCATGTCCACCGCCCGCAAGCTCGGCATGGGCGCCCTGCGCACCTACCTCCTCATCGCCATGATCCTCGTCGTCATCAAGATCGTGGAAGTGGCCCTCGGCCACTGAGTCCCCCCACCGGCCGGGGTGCGCCCTCGGCCTGACCGAGATCCCCAAGCCACCGGTGCTCGCCGCCCGGGGTGGCTGCTGGTTCGCCACCCCTGACGGCAGCGTGCGGCTCCACTTGGGCATCGAAGACCCCTTCCGGCCCGCGCAGAAGGCCCACCCCGGGCTGCGGGTGACCGGCATCGACGCCCTCGCCGACTGCCTCGCCGCACACGGCGCGCCGGTCGTGTGGGACGACAACCTGCCCGGCCACCGCCGCTTCTACAGCACCGACCCCGTCGGCAACCGCCTGGAATTCCTCGAGCCGCTCGCCTGACGTCCGGCGCCGGACGCCGTGCGGATACCGCCTGGGGCGTCACTGTCACGCATATGATCCGGCCGCTCGCGGCCCCGGTCCTCAAGGAGGTGCCTCGTGCACGCACTGACCACCGTCGAATTCCTGACTCGACTCGGCACCGGGGTGGCCTGTGGCGCGCTGATCGGCGTCGAGCGGCAGTGGCGGGCCCGGATGGCGGGCCTGCGCACCAACGCCCTGGTCGCCACCGGCGCCACCCTGTTCGTGCTGTACAGCGAGGCCGTCGGCGATATGGGCAGCCCCACCCGGGTCGCCTCCTACGTGGTGTCCGGCATCGGATTTCTCGGCGGTGGCGTGATCCTGCGCGACGGGGCCGGAGTGCGCGGCCTGAACACCGCCGCCACCCTGTGGTGCTCGGCGGCCGTCGGAGTGCTGGCCGCCTCCGGCAAGCTGAGCCTGGCCGTCCTCGGTACCGTAGTGGTCCTGGCCGTCCACCTTGTGCTGCGGCCGGCCGGGCGGCTGCTGGACCGGGCGCCGGCTTCCGGTACGGACCCTGATGCCACTGTCCACGCCACTGTCCACCTGGTGTGCGAGCGCAGTGCCGAGACGCACTTGCGCGCCCTGCTGCTGCAGACCCTGACCGCTTCCGGACTCGCCCCTACCGGGCTGCGTGCCCGCCGGGAGGGCGAGGCGGCCAGCCTGCGTGCCGCGGTCATGATCAACGGCGATGTCGCCGCCGCACTGGAGCAGGTCATCTCCCGGTTGTCCCTGGAGCCGGGCGTGAGCGACCTGCACTGGCACGTGGACGACGAGGAGTCCGAACGGGAACGCCCGCGGGCGCTGGCCTGACGCACCAGGGCAGCGCCCTCCGGCCGCCCGGCCCGGGGTCCTCAGGGGCCCGCCACGAGTTCGGGATGCTCATGCTCGCAGGTGTCGTCGATGCCGTAGGTGTCCCAGGTGGGGAACGGGTCCGTGGGCGGCAGGCTCTCGCCGTCGGCCATGAGGCAGTCGGTCAGTGCCGCGTGCAGTGCGTCCGCGTGCAGGTGCGTGCCGATGAAGACCAGTTCCTGGCATTCGGGGCTCTCGGTGTCGCGGGCGGCGGACGGCTCGAAGCGTGCGACGGAGCCGGCCTGTGACCACAGGCCCGTCACGTGCGGGCGGCTGGCGAGGGTGAAGAAGCCCTTGGAGCGCAGGATCTGTCCGTACGCGCCGCTGTCGAGTTCCTCGGTCACGAACGTCCACAATCTGCCTGGATGGAAGGGCAGTTCGGAGCGGAAGACGGTGGAGGAGATGCCGTACTCCTCCGTCTCGGGTACGTGGTCGCCGTTGAGTTCCCTCACCCAGCCGGGGGCCTGTTGGGCGCGTTCCAGGTCGAACAGCCGGGTGCCCAGCACGTCGCCCACCTTCACGCGGCCGTGGACGGCCGGGACGAGACGTGCGGCGGGGTTGAGGCGGGTGAGTGTCGCTCGCAGCCGGTCGGCCGACTCCTTGTCCACAAGGTCGAGCTTGTTCAGGACGATGACGTCGGCGAACTCGATCTGGTCCATCAGCAGGTCGCTGACGGTGCGTTCGTCGTCCTCGTACTGGTCCAGGCCGCGCTCGACGAGTTCGTCGCCGCTTGCCAGCTCGGGCAGGAAGTTCGCGGCGTCCACGACCGTGACCATGGTGTCCAGGCGGGCGAGGTCGCCGAGGGTGGCGCCGTCGTCGCGGGCGAAGGCGAAGGTCGCGGCGACCGGCATGGGTTCGGAGATGCCGGACGACTCGATGAGCAGGTAGTCGAAGCGGCCCTCTCGGGCCAGCCGGTCGACCTCTTCGAGCAGGTCGTCGCGCAGGGTGCAGCAGATGCAGCCGTTGGTCATCTCGACCAGGCGTTCCTCGGTGCGTGACAGGGCGGCCTCGCCGCCGCGCACCAGGGCGGCGTCGATGTTGACCTCGCTCATGTCGTTGACGATGACCGCGACGCGCAGTCCTTCGCGGTTGCCGAGGACGTGGTTGAGGAGGGTGGTCTTGCCGGCGCCGAGGAATCCGGACAGGACGGTGACGGGCAGTCGGCCGGAGGGGCCGGGCGGCATCATCGCTCAGTCCTCGGGTCGCAGCAGGCCGCGCTCGTACGCCTTCACCAGCCGCTGCGGTACCAGGTATGACACCCCGTCGACGATGACCGGTACGAGCGCCGGCGTGGTCGCCTTCCACTGGGCGCGGCGGTGGCGGGTGTTGCTGCGGGACATCTTCCGCTTGGGAACGGCCATGGGAATCCTCCTGGTTGGGATGGCGAGTAGAGGCTACATGAAAATGAACACCATTACGAAGTGATCCATGATTCATGTTTCCGTGAATTCAGGAATCCGTGTACCGTTGTCGGTGTGCTGACTGTTGCCTCCGACATCGAGGTCCTGGTCCGGTTCGGCCGGGCGCTCGCCGATCCGATCCGCTGCCGCATCCTGCTCGCCCTGCGGGAAGCACCCGCCTATCCCGCTGACCTGGCCGACGCGCTGGGCGTCTCGCGCACCAGGCTGTCGAACCACCTGGCGTGCCTGCGTGACTGCGGCCTGGTCGTCACCGTCCCCGACGGCCGTCGCACCCGCTACGAACTCGCCGACGAACGCCTCGGCCACGCGCTCGACGACCTGCGCACCGCCGTGGTCGCCGTCGAGGGCGACCGGACGTGCGTCGACGCGGACGACAAGGGGTGCTGCTGACCGTGAGCGCAGAGATATCCATGTCCTTCGGCCCCGACCCGGCCAGGCGCGGCGCGCTTGCCCGGCGGATACGGCTGCTGGTTGCCGCGACCATCACCTACAACGCCGTCGAGGCGGCCGTCGCCCTCACGGCCGGGACCCTGGCTTCGTCCGCCGCGCTGATCGGCTTCGGCCTCGACTCCGTCATCGAGGTCTCCTCGGCCGCCACTGTCGCCTGGCAGTTCTCCGCCCGCGAACACGCGGTGCGTGAGGCCCGGGAGAAGACCGCGTTGCGGATCATCGCGCTGTCGTTCTTCGCGCTCGCCGCCTACGTCACCGTCGATGCCGTACGGGCCCTGACCGGCTCAGGCGAGGCCACGCGCTCCCTGCCCGGGGTTGTGGTGGCTGCCTTCTCGCTCGTGGTCATGCCGGTCCTGTCGGCGGCCCAGCGTCGCGCCGGTCGGGAACTCGGCTCCGCATCTGCCGTGGCCGACTCCAAGCAGACCCTGCTGTGCACCTATTTGTCGGCGGTGCTGCTGGTGGGCCTGGTCGTCAATGCCGTGTTCGGCTGGTCGTGGGCGGATCCGCTCGCGGCCCTGGTCATCGCCGCGGTCGCGGTGAAGGAGGGGCGCGACGCGTGGCGTGGGCAGGGGTGCTGCGCAACGCCGTTGGCCGCCGTGCCGGACGAGGGTCGGCGGGAGGCGGATGCCTGCGGCTGTGCTCCGGGCTGCGACTGCCGCCCTTGACGGTGACCACTCCGGAAAGGAAGTGGCGCCGGAGTTCACCGGTGCTCGTCCGCTGCCAGCCGTCGGCCGCAGTCCGGGCACACCCCGGACAGCTGCACCGTGTGCCGGACGTTCGCGAACCCGGAGGTCTGCGCGACCGTGTCGGCCCATTCCTCCACCGGGCCGGAGTCAACGGGCCGGCTCAGGCCGCATTCGGTGCAGATGAGGTAGTGGCGGTGTTCCGGTCCCGGGCGGTAGCGGAAGAGGCGTTCACCGCTGGTGTCGCGCACCATGTCGGCCCGGCCGACGGCGGCCAGGCCGGCCAGCGTGCGGTAGACCGTGGAGAGGCCGACCGGTGAGCCGGCGGCGGCGAGCTGGTTGTGGAGGGCTTGGGCGCCGACGAAGCCGTCGGCCCGGATGAGCGCCTCGACCACGGTGGTGCGTTGCTGGGTGAGGCGGCCGATCAGCGTGACGTCGTGCGAGGGGGTGGGGGTGTGCTGGCGGTCGGGTGCCATCGGGTGCCTTCGCTCATGTGCCGGTGGGGACGGCGGTGCGCGTACGAGGACGGGGGACCGGGCGTCGTATCAGGAAGGTCGCGGCGTAGACGGCCGTGGCGGCGGCCATGATGGCGAAGCTCGGCGGCATCTTCGGCACCGCGTACGAGGCGAAAAGCCCCGCCCACATCTCCAGCACCGCCAGCCCTGCGGAGAGGGCGAGCGCACGGTAGGGGCGATCGGTAATCCGGATCGCGGCGCCCGCAGGGGCGGCGAGCAGACCGAGCAGGAGCAGGGAACCGACCGCCTGGGTGGCCTCGGCGGCGCTGATCCCGGCCAGGGCGAGGAAGCCGTAGCCGAGCAGCCGGACGGGTACCCCGCGGGCGGCGGCCACGGCCTCGTCGAGCGTGGCGAACAGCAGCGGTCGGGCGATGAGGACCACCAGCAGGCCGACCCCGGCGGCCACCAGGGCGGCGACGGCCGCGCTGCTGGAGGAGATGCCGAAGATGGAGCCGAACAGGACGCTGACGCCGGCGGTGCCGTTCGTGGTGCTGCGCGAGGTCGTGTAGAGCGTGATGAAGAAGGCTCCCAGGCCCAGGATCCAGGAGAAGACGCTCCCGATGACCACGTCGTCGGGTCGCGCCTTGCGGCCGAGGGTGCCGAAGAGCAGCGCCATGGCGATGGTGGCGGCGAACAGTCCGAGGCGAAGGTCGGCGCCGAAGGCGAGAGCGGCCATCGCGCCGGTGAAGGCGACATGACTGAGCGCGTCCCCGGTGAAGACCTGGGCCCGCAGCACCAGGAAGTAGCCGACCAGCCCGCAGGCTGCGGCGATGGCGGTCCCGGCGAGGAAGGCGTGCAGGAAGAACGGGTGGGACAACGGGGACGCGGCGAGCAGGACCGTCATGCGACCACCTCCTTGGCAGCGGGCGTGGCCCCGGCCCGGGTGCGAGTGAGTACCTCGCGCAGCGAGCGTCGGCCCAGTGCGAGCAGGTATCCGGCGAAGGCGATGGTCGTCACGAAGAAGCCCAGAGGGTAGGGCCAGTAGTAGGCGGCGGTCAGCCCCAGCCAGGTCGCGGCGAAGGCCAGCAGGACGGCCAGGGCCAGACTCAACGCCGGGCGGGCAGTGAGGACTTGCGCGGTGGCGGCCGGGATCACCATGAGCGCGAAGACCAGGAGGGTCCCGGTGATCTGGCTCGCCTCGGCGGTGGCCGCACCGAGCAGGACGAGGAAGACCACCGACAGGGCGCGGACCGGCACCCCGCGCCCGCCGGCGACCTGCGGGTCGACCGACGCGAACAGCAGCGGCCGTCCGATCAGCGCCAGCATCGCGAGCACCACCGCGCCGACCACCGTCAGCACGGTCACCTGGGAGGAGGTGATTCCCAGGAAGGTGCCGAAGAGGATGGTCTGCGGCCCCTCCAGCAGCCCTCTGTACAGGGCGGTGAACAGGAAGCCGGACGCGAGCAGGAACGCCTGCACGGTCCCGGTCAGCGCCGACTCCTCGTGCTCTCCGCCGCCCCGCAGGGCCGCGATGACCAGCGCGGCGGCCACACACAGCGTGAAGTAGCCGTAGACCGCGCTGAACCCGAGCAGGAGCGCTCCGGCGGCGCCGGGGAAGGCGACGGCGGAGACGGTGTGCGCGGCGAACGTCTGCCGCCGCAGCACCACGAACCACCCCACGACCGCCGAGACCACGGCCACGACCGCGCCGGCGCGGAACGCGTTGACCATGAAGGGATAGGACCACATGTCCTGGAAGTCGGTCAGGAGGTTCCACGACCAGGTTGGTGCCCCTGTCTCAGCCAGCAGCATGACTGCTCCCCGGGGTGTCGTGCCGGTCGGTGTGCACGGCCGGTGCCTCCGGCTGGCCCACGACGACCAGCCGCCCGTCCGAGGTCTGCAGCACCTCGACCGGTGTGCCGTACAGCCGGGTCAGCGTCTTTGAGGTGATGACCTCGGTCGGTGTGCCTGCGGCGGCGCCGCCCTCGGCCAGGTACACCACCCGGTCCAGGTGGTGGAGTATCGGGTTCACATCATGGGCGACCATGACCACCGAGACACCCTCGTGATGGCAGATGCGCCCGATCAGCGCCGCGACGGCGCTCTGGTTGGGCAGGTCGAGGCTGTCCAACGGCTCGTCCAGCAGGAGCAGTTCGGGCCTGCGGACCAGTGCCTGGGCGATCAGTAGGCGCTGCTGCTCGCCGCCGGAACACTGCCCGATGGGCCGGTGTGCGTACGCCGATGCTCCGACCAGCTCGATCACCTCGTCCACCCGCGCGCGGGCGGACCGCCGACGCGCGCTCGGGATCGGCAGGGGCACCCCCCACCGGTCACCGTCCAGGCCCATGCGCACCACATCGACACCGCGAATGCGCAGATTGGCGTCGAAACTGCGCCGCTGCGGCAGGTAGCCGATGCGGTCGTTGGCCTGCCCGGGCCGGGCGCCGAGCACCCGAACCTCGCCGGCCACCGCAGGCAGAGCACCCAGCAGAACCTTGATCATGGTGGACTTGCCGACGCCGTTGGGGCCGAGCACGGCGGTGAACTCGCCGGCCCCGATGTGAAGGTCCACCCCCGACCACAGCGTCCGGCCGCCGACGCGCACGGCGGCGCCGCGCAGGGCGACCACCGGGCCGCTTCCTGTTCCTGCGGCCGTGTCGTGACCCCCGCCTCGGTGGCCGGGGATGGCGTGGCCGCCGGTGTGTGTGACGGCTTCGCGGGCCTTCGCTATCGGGTTCATGGCTTCAGTTCACTTCCCGGTGGCCTTGGCCAGGGCCTGCTCGATGCCCTGCAGCTGGGTGGTCTGCCACTGCTGGAAGGTGGCCCCGGCGGGGGTGAGGGTCTCGGTCACCGTGGCGACCGGGATGCCCTGGGCCTTGGCCCCCTTGACCTGCGCCTGCACGTCCGGTGTGGAGTTCTGGGAGTTGTAGACGTAGATCTTGATCTGCTTGTTCTTGATCTTCTGGTCGATGGTGGCCTTGTCCTTGGCCGTGGGGTCGGAGCCCTCGCTCATCGCGTCCAGGAACGTCTCCGGAGTGAGCATCTTCAGCCCCAGGCCCTCGGCGAGCGGCGTGACGATGGACTCGGAAGCACCGATCGGCGTGCCCGCGTACTTCGCCTTGATGTCGGCGATGAGCTTGTTGTAATCGCCGAGCGTTTTGGTCTCGAAGGTCGTCTTCTGCTGGTCGAAGTAGGCCGCGTCGGCCGGGTCGATCTTCTTGTAGTCCGCGGTGATCTTCTCGATGACCTGGTGGACGTTGTCGGGGGAGTACCAGCGGTGCGGGTTGCCGCCCGGCTTGATGCCGACCAGGTCGCCGACCTTGAGCTGGGTGCGTCCGCTGCCGGGGTTGGCGGCCAGCAGCTTGTCCGCCCAGGCGTCGTAGCCGATGCCGTTGACGATCGTGTACTGGGCGCCGGCCACGGTACGGGCGTCGGCGGCGGTCGGCTCGTAGTTGTGCGGGTCGGCGTCAGGGTTGGTGATGATACTGGTCACCTTCACGTGGCTGCCGCCGAGCTGGGAGGCGATGCTGCCCCAGAAGTTCTCGGCCGCCACCACCTGGATCGTCTTGCCCGACCCGCTTGCGCTGCCGGTCGCGGCGGTGTCGGTGGTGTGCGAGGAGGAGGTCGAGCAGGCGGTCGCCGTCACGGCCGTCAGGGCGGCCGTCGCGGTGACCAGTGCGATCCTCGCGGTCGGCCGGGTGGAACGGGAGGCGGGGGCGGTGGACATGCGGAGCTCCTTCGGGCGATGCCGGGCGCGCGACGGACACGCGCCGACCGTGTGGCGACACCTTCGACGCTAGATGGAAATGATTTTCAGATCAATGCCAGATGAAAACCGTTGCCATCTCTTGACCGGGCGTACGACTGCTCGGGGGCTGCAGGAAGGGGGTGCGGCGGATGCCGCCGGGACAAGCGCTGGCGGCCGTCGCTCACGAGGACCGGGTGTCCTGGTGGGCGACGGCCGCCGAGGGGGCGAAGTGGCCGGCCTGACTGCCGAACGCCGTCTCCGGCAGTCGGCGGTCGCGACCGGCAGTGGTTCAGCAGTCGCGGAACTCCGGCGACTGGTTGAGGATCTGCGCCCGGAGCGAGGTGAAGCGGATGTGAGTCTCGCCGCCGCGTGCCTCGGGGTGGAAGGCGGCGACGCGGTGGCAGTTCTGGAAGGCGAGGGCGATGCCGAAATGGCGTTCCAGGCTGCCGCGGATGGCGTCACTGGAGAGGGCGCGCAGGAGCTGGCCGCGCTCCTTCTCGGAGGGCGGCGGGGTCTGGTTGTCGGCGAACTCCGCCGTGCCGGACCGCAGTTCCTCGGCGAGGCGGGCGATGAGGTCGTAGGCATACGGCAGGGAGGTGCGCACCGTTTCCACGAAGTCCTGCTCCCGTACCTCGCCGTTCTCGGCTTCGGTGAGCAGCTGCGGGGAGACGTCGAGTGACATGAAGGGCTGTCCTGTTCTGTGGTTCTGTTCTTGAGGGAGTGAAGGTCAGACGAGGGCGGTCAGTGCTGTGGGGCCGTGCCGGAAGTCCGGGTCTACCTGGGTGGCGAGGTCCTGGCCGGTGGCCTCGTTGGCCCAGGCGGCGGCGTTGCGCAGGTGGAACTCCACGGCGTGCCTCTGGAAGGCCGCCCAGTCCTTGGGGCGGGCGTCCACGGCCGCGCGCAGCAGGTCCAGGGTGCGGGTGTTGTGCGGCTCCAACTCGCCGTGGCCGCGGCCCTGTTCCTGGGCGCGTACGTAGGAGGACTGCGCGAGGTGTGCGAGCAGATCGTCGCCGACGTGCTCCTTGAGGAAGAGCAGGTCGTCCTCGCCGGTGACCTTGTTGCCGACGACGGCGACCGGGATGTCGAACTCGGCGGCGTGGTCGCGGTACTGGCGGTAGACGGAGAGGCTTTTGCGGGTAGGTTCGACGACCAGGAACGTCATGTCGAAGCGGGTGAACAGGCCGGAGGCGAAGGCGTCGGCGCCGGCGGTCATGTCGACGACGACGTACTCGCCGGGTCCGTCCACGAGGTGGTTGAGGTACAGCTCGACCGCGCCGAGCTTGGAGTGGTAGCAGGCCACTCCCAGGTCGCTCTCCGCGAAGGCGCCGGTGACCATGAGCGGTACGCCACCGACCTCCTGGACGTGGTGGCTGTGCACCTCGTCGTCGCCGAGCAGCCGCAGCAGCCGGGATCCGCGTCCGGGCGGGGTCGTCTTCACCATGGCTTCGATGGAAGGGATCCGCGGATTCGTGCCCCGCAGGTACTCCTTGATCTCACCGGTGCGCACGCTGAGCGGCGGCGCAGCGAAGGCCTCGTCCTCGTCGAGGCCGAGGGCGTTCGCCAGGTGCTGGTTGATGTCGCCGTCGATCGCGACGACCGGCGCTCCCGAGTGCGCCAGGTGACGCGAGAAGAGGGCCGACAGGGTCGTCTTGCCGCTGCCGCCCTTGCCGACGAAGGCAACGCGCATGGCTAGCCACTCCCTATATTGAAAATGGATGTCATAAGCATAGGCTGGGGGTGTGGCCGGGTGCTGTCAAATCGCCAGGGCTTCAACTTGCCGACAGCCATGGCCTGTTGGGGCGCCCGCAGCGGCAAGCGGGGGATCCCTTTCACCCACACGGAGGAGACTCAGAGATGAGCGATACCGCAGGCGGCCGTCAGAGCCGCCCTTTCACCCTCGTGGTCTGCGGCTCATGCCGTGCCGCCGCGAGGGGGCGGGTGATGGACGCCCTGCGCCGTGCGGTCCGGGAGTGCCCGCACGGGGTGATGGTCTCCACCGGTTGCCTCGCGAGGGTGCTGCACTGCCGCGGGCGCCGCGGGCTGCATGCCGCCGTGCAGCCGTGCGGGGCCGACCGCAGGCCGAGTGGTGTCGTCGTACGCCTCGGTCCGCTGGTGACGGAAGCCGACGCCGAGGCGGTGGGGGAGTGGCTTCGGGCCGGAATGCCCGACGACGGCACGCTGCCCGACCGGCTGCGCGCGGCCCCGGCGCCGCAGCAGGTGGCACACCTCAACTGACGCACTGCTCCTGGATGCTGTGCGTCAGCCGATGTCGCGTACGCCGAGGCGCAGGTGCTCGATGTGGTGGACGGCCTGGTCGAGGAGTTGGGCGACGTGGTCGTCGTAGAGGCTGTAGACGATGCGCCGGCCGTCGCGGCGGCCGGTGACCAGACCCAGGGCGCGCAGCAGGCGCAGTTGGTGGGAGACGGCGGACTGTTCCATGCCGATGCCGGCGGCGAGTTCGCCGACGGGGTACGGGCGTTGCCGCAGGGTGGTGAGGATCAGCAGGCGGGATGGCGTGGCGAGGGCCTGGAGCGTCGTGGCGACGGAGGCGGCGGTGGCTTCGTCGAGCCGGGCGGCCGCGAGGATGCCGCGGCCGCCGGCGTCGAGGTCATCGGCGTGCACGGGCGCGGGCCTCGCGCGGCGGGCGGATCAGCTGGAGGGCCAGGGTGGCGGGCGGTTCGGCGATGCCGGGTCCGCCCGCCTGCGCCCAGCGCAGCAGGTCGTCCGTGCTGTCGTCGTCCATGGCGAAGCCGACCCAGACGGCGCGGCCCCCGGCCCGACGCCCGGCGGTGGAGGGCTGGACGACGATGACGTTGGCCTGGTCACAGGGGCCGAGGCAGTCCGTCGTACGGACCTGGAAGCCGTGTTCTGCCGCGCCGGCGCGCAGTCGGTCCAGTTGCCAGGCGTGGTCGGTGCCGGGGTGCTTGCGCGGGTTGCCGCAGCAGCAGCCCCGGCACACGACGATCGTGCAGGGGCGGGGAGCGGCCGCCCGGATGACGGACCGGTTCACAGCGCGGTCCGGGACGGCACGCCGTACGTCCGGATCCGGCCGTCCCGCCAGGCGACGGCCAGCAGGTGGGGACCCGTCCAGGCCACTGCGGCGACCGCCGCGCCCGTGCCGTCCAGTTCGCGCGCGGGCCGCAGGCGCGCCTGGGGCCGCCCGGCCGTGGCGTGCCACAGGGCTACGGTGCCGTCGGCGCCGCCGCTGGCGAGGTGCCCGCCGGCGCCCGGCCGCCAGGCCAGCGCGGTCACCGTCTCGTGGCAGCGCAGCGAGCGCGGAGCCGTGCCCTCCGGGCCCTTGCCGGAGAAGTCCCACACGGTTACGTCGGGTGCGCCGTCGGCGGCCAGCCAGAAGCCGGTGTCGTCGAAGGCGAGCCGGGAGACCTTCTCCGGGTAACCGGACATGGTCAGTTCGCCGCCGTCGCGGGCGCGCCAGATATGGATGGAGGCGTCCTGGTTGCCGCTGCAGATCCACCTCCCGGTGGGCGCGACGGCGAGCGCGAGGTGCGAGCCGACGTAGGGGTAGGTGGCGACCGGCTTCTCGGTGTGCCGCTCGTGGCAGCGCACGGCCCCGTACGCCGCCACGGCCAGGCGCCGCCCCTGCCGCATCCAGGCGACGTCGGTGACGGTGGACGCCGCGGGCTCCGTACGCCACAACTCGCCGCCGTCCGCGTCGAGTACGAGCGCGCGGCGGCCGGAGGCGACCGCGACCCGGGTGCCGTCGGCCCAGGCGGCGGCCGCCGACCAGGCACCGGACTCCCGCACCGTCGTACGCCCGTCGGAGCGGCGCCACAGCGCGTACCCCATCGGACCGGTCGCCACCACGTGCCCGGCATCCGGGGAGAGCGCGACCGCGAGTGCACCTCCGGGAAGGCTGAACGCCCCGATCTCGGCGCCCATCGCCGCGTCGAGAACCTTCACCATCCCCTCGGCCCCGGCGACGGCGACCAGATCGCCCCGCGCACTGAGGGCGACAGGTGCGTCGTCGACGCCGGCTTCCCAGGCGAGCGGGGACTGCACCGTCGTACTCACGCAACTGCCCCCGTCGTGGCCAGGCAGTCGGCGAAACCGCGTTCGAGGGCGTTGCGGTCGAGGTTGCGGCCGATGAACACCAGCTTGTTCGCGCGGCGTTCGCCTTCCGCCCAGTCGCGTCCGAAGGTGCCGTCCAGCAGCATGTGGACGCCCTGGAAGACGTACTGCTTGGGCGCTCCGGCGATGGCCAGGATGCCCTTGGAGCGGAAGAGGTCGACCCCCTTGGTGCGCAGCAACTGGCCGAGCCAGGCGTTGAGCCGGTCCTCGTCCAGCTCCCCGGTCAGCTCGATGCCGACCGAGGTGACGGTGGTGTCGTGCTGGTGCTCGGTCTCGGTGAGGAAGGCGGGGTCGTCGGCGAGCACCCGCTCAAGGTCGAACGCGCCCACGTCCAGCACTTCGTGGAGATTGATGCGCGCGTGCTGTGCGGGGATGATCTGCACTCCGCCGTTGATGGCCCGGATGCGGCGTACGACCTGTCCGATGGTCTCCTCCCCGGCCAGGTCTGTCTTGTTGAGGACGACGCGGTCGGCGAAGGCGATCTGCTCGACGGCCTCGTTCTCCACGCCCTCCGGCTTGACCTCGTCCAGGTGCTGGAGCACGTGGGCGGCGTCGACGAGGGTGACGATGGCGTCCAGCCGCAGCTGGGCGGCGATCTCGTCGTCCATGAAGAAGGTCTGCGCGACGGGCGCGGGGTCGGCGAGGCCGGTGGTCTCGATGAGGATGTGGTCGAACTTCTCGCGGCGCCGCATCAGCGCACCGAGGATGCGGATCAGATCTCCGCGCACGGTGCAGCAGATGCAGCCGTTGTTCATCTCGAAGATCTCCTCCTCGGCGTCGAGGACGAGGGCGTCGTCGATGCCGACCTCGCCGAACTCGTTCTCGATGACCGCGATCCTCATGCCGTGGTTCTCGGTGAGGATGCGGTTGAGGAGGGTGGTCTTGCCGGAGCCGAGGAAGCCGGTCAGGACGGTGATGGGGACCCTCCCCCAGACTTCGTCCGGGGGTGCCCCCACGTCGCGCGGTTCTTCGGTTACGGGGGTGGTCAAATCGGTCTCCTAGTCGTGCTGTTCAGCGGCGAGCAGGGCGGCCCGCAGGTCGTCCTCGGTGATCTGGTCGGCGGGGCGGTGCAAGTCCAGCGTCGGGCGTCGCCCTCCATCGGCAGCACGACGACGACCGTTTCCAGCGGCGGGCAGCCTGGTTCGGTGCAGGCGAGCTGGCGGATCAGGACGGCGGTGTCGTCGTCGAGATCGAGCAGGGCGCGCACCGTCTCCTTTAGCTCACGCAGCTGCGGACTGGGCCCCGGAGGCCCGGGGTGAGCTCCCAGTGGCATGGCTGTTCCTCTCCTCCATCTCCGTCCCCGGACGGCCGGCCTCCGTCGGTGTGGGGCAGACAGTCGGCGCAGACGCCGGTGAGTTCGACGGTGTGCTCCACCGTGGTGAAACCGGTCGCGGCGGCGATCCGGCCCGCCCACTCCTCGACGACCTCGGAGTCCACCGGCCGGCTGCGGCCGCAGTCGCGGCACATCAGGTAGTGGCGATGCCCGTCGGCCGGACGCAGCCGGTAGAGCCGCCCGCCGGTCTCGTCGCGTATGACGTCCACACCGCCGTCCGCCTCCAGCTCGCGCAGGGCGCGATAGACAGTGGTCAGGCCGATCGCGTGGTCGCCGACCACCAGAAGGGCGTACAACTCCTGGGCCGACACGAAGTCCTGGCAGCCCGCGAGTGCCCGCGTGACCGCCTTGCGTTGTCGGGTCGTCCGGCCGCCCATGGCGCATCACCCCCTGTGGCTCGTGCCGGGTCGGCACCTCTACCGTAGATGGAAATGAAATCCATGTCCATATGAGTGGTCGGTCATGTGTCACTGTGCGACGCCTCGCTTCGGCGGCGCTGCCGGAGCAATCGGACGGCAAGGCCCGCCGCACCAGTGCTGGTGTGACGGGCCGTGGGGCTGGACGGGTCAGCGGCGGCCCTCCTCGCGGGACCTGTCGTGGAGAGCCTGCGTGTGCTTGACCGTCGGCCTGTTCGAGGTCCTGGATGCTCAGGCTGGAGGAAGACGTGGACGCTCACGCTCTGAGTCGTCAGGGGTGGACGATCTCTGCGATCGCCCGGCATCTGGGGCGTGACCGCAAGACGACCCGTGCGTATCTGAACGGGGAGATCGAGCCGGGCCGGCGCCGTCAGGCTCCGGATGCGCCGGTGCCGTTCCGTCCCTTGTCACCGAGCGCGCTCGGGACCAGGCCGTCCTTCTTCATCTGCTTGCACAGCGCCACCAGCGCGTCCCAGGTGGCGGGAACCTGGTAGCCGTACTTCTGGAAGACGCTCTTGCGGTAGAAGACCGCCCACGGGTACCTGGTCAGCGGCACGAAGTAGTACTAGCCGTCCGCGCCCTTGCTCAGCTTCTTCATCGCCTCGGGGAAAGTTGCCCCCGATCTTCTCCCACACGTCGTCGATCGGGCTGGCGAGACCCTTGGCCGCGAAGAACTGCATGCGGTAGCCGGCGGACCAGTTGAACACGTCGTCCGGCGTGCCCTGCAGGTAGGAGTTGATCTGCTCCTGGAAGGTGTTGTGGTCCTTGGTGTTGACCTCGACGGTGAGGCCGGACTGCTTGGTGAAGGCCGTGTAGATCTCACCGTAGGCCTTCTTCGGTACGGCGTCCGACTGGTTGCAGCCGAGGGTGGCGGTCTTGGGGTCCAAGCCACTTCCGCTGCCGCCACAGGCGCTCAGCAAAGGGATGCCCGCACCCGCGAGCAGGGCGGCGCCACTCACACCGCGCAGCAGACTGCGACGGCTCGGCGCGGGGAGGGAGAGACCCGAAGGGGAGAGGTCCATGTACGGCTCCTGGACAGGGCTGCTGCACCCAAGGTGCGGCAGGTCGGCCCGATGCCATGAACAGCGCGACGTTGGAGTCCTCCAGTTCGCGGCGCCCCGGGGTCCACAGCAGCTCGGTGTCCGGCGTCACGGGTGCCCTCCGGCGGGGGTTGTTGCCCCGAGCGGTGCGCTTGCGGAGTCGGACTCCAGGGTGCGGATGAGTTCCTCGGCCAGGGACCACTGGCCGTACCCGGATGCCGGGTTGAGGTGGCCGACCGGGCCCAGCTCCACGAGACGGCTGCCCCAGCTGCGGGCGAGCCCGGCGACGCGCTCCGGCGCCGCGAGGGGGTCGTCGGCGCTGGCGGCGACGATGCTGGGGAAGGGCAGCGGCTGGCGGGGCACGGGGGTCCAGCCGTGGTCCACCAGGTCGGCGGGGGTGGGGTAACCGTCCGGCAGGGGTGTCTCGAAGTCCGGGGGCGTGGCGAGCAGCGCGCCGCGTACGTCGGCGCGGTGGCGCCTGGCCCAGTGCACGGTGGTGATGGCTCCGGCGCTGTGGGCGACCAGCAGGACGGGTCCGTTCAACGGCGCCAGCGTGGCGGCCAGGTTGCCGACCTGGACGTCCAGACTCAGTCGGTTCCCCTCCACCGGGGGAACCGCGCGAAGGGCGCGGCCGGCCTGGGCCAGCCGTTCCGCCAGCAGGGTCTGCCAGTGGCCGTCAACGTGGTCGCGCAGACCGGGGACGATGACCACGGTGGGTTCCGCGATGGCGCTCATGAGGGGATCTCCGACGGGTGCTTGGGCTCGGCCTTCACAGCGAGGTCGTCGAGGCGGAGCAGGTCGCGTTCGTACCAGTGCCGGCCGACCAGGAAGGCCACCGTGGCTCCGAGCGCGACGAGTGGCACGATACGCAGGGCGCCCAGCAGGCCGAAGTGGTCCGCGAGCGCACCCGTGACAGCGGGGCCCGGGGCCAGCCCGAGCAGGCTGTTGGCCAGGGTGAGGGTGGCGAAGGCGGTTGCGGCGATGGCGGCGGGGGTCAGGTTGGCGACCATGGCCGCCGCGGGTCCGGCGGAACCGGCCGACAGCAGGGCGCCGACGGCGAGGGCCGACAACTGTGCTGGCCCGGTGGGCAGTTGGAAGGCAAGGGTCAGCAGGAGGAGCGAGCCGAGGCTGCAACCGACGGCGACGGCCCACTTGCGGATCGGGGTGGTGGAGCTGATGCGGTCGGAAGCGATGCCTCCGAAGATCATTCCGAAGCCGATGACCATCGCATAGCCGCCGGCGACCGCGCCCGCGCCGGCCGTGGTCATGTGGTAGTAGCGGTTGAAGAAGCTGGGCAGCCAGGACAGCAGCGCGCCTGCAATGAACAGTTGCAGTCCGCTGCCGACATAGGCACTGACGACGGAGACGGAGGAGAACAGGCGCGGCAGGTGGGCGCGTAGCTGCCGACGCTCCTGCACGCCGTCCTCGCCCCTGGTGAGCCGTCCGCGCGGCGCGAGCCTGCTCTCCTTGACCACGACTCCGTACACCACGGCGAGCACCAGGCCGAAGATTCCCATCGCGGCGAACGCCCAGCGCCAGCCGGCCGCCTGGGCCACGGCGCCACCGACGGCGACGCCGAGCACCGAACCGAAGGCTCCGCCTGCGATGAAAGCGCCGGAGAGGGTGGCCCTGAGGGTCACCGGGAAGACACTGAGAACCACGGCGATTCCCACACTGCCGTACGCCGCCTCGCCGATGCCGACGAAGAGACGGCCGACGAACATCTCGCCGTAGCCTGCCGATACGGCGCATCCGAGGGTGGCCAGGCTCCACATCGTGGCGGCGATCAGCAGGCTGCGCACCCTGCCCCAGCGGTCGGCCATGAGGGACATGGGGAAGGTGAGCACGCCGACCGCCAGGGCCACGATGCCGCTGAGCGAGCCCAGGGCACCGTCGGACAGCAGCCATTGGGCCTTCAGCATCGGGAAGACGGCGTTGAGGACCTGTCGGGACATGTAGTCGGACAGCAGCAGGCCGAAGCCGAGCGCGAAGACCGTCCAGGCATAGCCTTTGGACTCGGGCCATTCCGACGCTGATGCGGTCGGGGCCGTGGACTGCGCAGTGGTGTGAAACTCCATTGTCATCACCTCGACTGCTTGGGGAAGGGCAGGTCAGAACGGTCTGTCGCCGACGATCCCGGCGCGCTCCATCTTGCGGACGGCGGGCCAGTAGTCCTGGACGGCGTAGTGCTGGGTGGAGCGGTTGTCCCAGATGGCCACGCTGCCCGGACTCCAGCGCCAGCGCACCTGGTACTCGGGGATGGCAGCCTGGCTGATCAGGTAGGTGAGCAGGTGGCTCGCGCCTGGCGCGTAGTCCTGGCCGAAACGCACGTTCTCGGGCGTGTGGTAGTTGACGAAGTGCGTCGCGAAGGCGTTGACGAACAGGATCTTCTCGCCCGTCTCGGGGTGGGTGCGCACCACCGGGTGCTCGGCGTCCGGGAACCGCTCCTTCAGCGCATGGCGCTTTTCCTCGGGCATGACGGCGCCGAAGGTGGCCTCGATGCTGTGGCGGGCGCGCAGCCCCTCGATCGTGGTCTTGATGTGGTCGGGAAGCCGGCGGTACGCCTCGGCCATGTTGACCCAGATCGTGTCACCGCCGACCGGGGGTGATTCGACGCAGCGCAGTACCGCGCCCATCGAGGGGTTCACCCGCCAGGTGCCGTCCGTGTGCAGGGCGTTCTCGTAGTGCTCCGGGGGGCTGTCCAGGTCCTTGTAGATGCGGACCAGTCCGGGGTGGTCGGGGTCGCTGCCGGCGACGGGGTGGTCCTCCAGCGGGCCGAACCGCGAGGCGAACGCGACGTGGTCGGCACGCGAGATGTCCTGGTCCCGCAGGAAGAGGACCTTGTACCGCAGCAGCAGGCTCTTGATCTCGGCGAACAGGTCGTCGTCACGGGCCGCGTCGGCGAGGTTCACGCCGGTGATCTCGGCTCCGATGGTGCAGGTCAGCGGCTCGGCTTCGACGGACGTGCGGCGCGCGCTCGGGCGCACCAGTGCCGGGGCCTGCCGTAGCGACGGCGAAACGGTGTCTGGCATGGGTGCTCACTCCCTGGGTGGATACGGGGTGCGCCCTCTCACAGGACGAAGACCGAGGACCCGGTGGTCCGGCCGGCTTCCAGGTCGCGGTGCGCCTGCTCCGCGTCCTCGAGGGCGTAGCGCTGATTGATTTCGATCTTGATGCGCCCGGAGGAGACGTGCTCGAACAGCTCCCCGGCCAGCGCGGCGCGCTCGGCGGGATCGGCGATGTAGTCGGCCAGGGCGGGCCGGGTGACGAACAGCGAGCCACGAACGGCCAGTTGCATGGCGTCGATGGGCGGTACGGGACCGGAGGCGGTGCCGAAGCAGACCAGCAGGCCACGGCGGGACAGCGAGGCCAGGGAGCCGGCGAAGGTGTCCTTGCCGACGCTGTCGAGCACCAGAGGTACTCCGGCGCCGTCGGTCAGTTCCCGCACCCTGTCGGCGACGTTCTCCTGCCGGTAACGGATGACGTGCCGGCATCCGTGTGCGTGGGCGATCTCCGCCTTCTCCTCGCTGGAGACCGTTCCGATGACACGGATGCCGAGCAGGGCGGCCCACTGGGAGACGATCAGGCCCACGCCGCCGGCCGCCGCGTGCAGCAGTATCGTGTCCCCCTCCCGCAGCGGGTGGATCCTGCGCAGGAGGTAGGCCGCCGTCAGGCCGCGCATGGTCATCGCGGCGGCCGTCTCGCAGCTGATGTCGGCGGGCAGCCGGATCAGGTGCGAGGCGTCCATGACCCGTTCGGTGCTGTAGGCCCCCAGCGGGCTTCCGGTGTACGTCACCCTGTCCCCCGGGGCGACGTCGGTGACGCCCTCGCCGACGGCTTCCACCACTCCCGCGGCCTCGACGCCGATGCCGTCGGGCAGCCGTACCGGGTAGAGGCCGGTACGGAAGTAGGTGTCGGCGAAGTTGAGGCCGACGGCCTCGTGCCGGATGCGCACCTGGCCCGGTCCGGGGTCGCCGACGGACACCTCCTCCCAGGTGAGGACGTCAGGGCCACCGGTTTCGTAGAAGCGGACGGCGTGTGCCACGGAGAGCTCCCGGAGGGGGTCGCAGGGGTGGGGATGGAGGCCGGATATCCCGGGGGATCAGCCCTGGACGTCGCGCAGCATGAAGCCGCGCTGTCCCGGGCGGCGGTTGGGCACCATGCCGAGCCGGGCGAGGGTCTCGTCGGCATCCGCGTAGTACTCGCCGAGCTTGTAGATCCGCTTGGCGTCCGCCCCGGTGGCGATCTCCCGGCCGAGCGCCTCGGAGATCCTCACCATCTGCTCGACCTGGGCTACGGAGGACATCCGCTCGCCCTTGGCGCGCCACAGGTTGTCCTCGTTGCCGACGCGCACGTGCTGGCCGAGGGCGATGGCGACGGCGTTCATCGGGGCCACCGCCCGCATGGAGCTCTCGATCGTCAGGACGGCGCCGTCCGGCACGCGGCGGATGAACTCGACCAGGTCGGCGGGGTGCCGGCCGGCGAAACCGCCGCCGATGGCCACGTAGTTGAGGATCAGCGGCCCGGTGTAGATGCCTGCGCGGATCAGCCGCTCCACGGTCTCCAGCTGGGCCAGGTGGGCGAGCTGGAAGTGGGGCTGTATTCCGTTGGCGTGCAGGCGCTTGAGGTGCTCCAGGTAGAACTCCGGACCGGCCTCGACGACCATGTCGCGGTAGGCGCGGTAGTAGTCCGGCTTCGCGATCGACGTGCCCTGAAGGTCGTCGTCGTTCATGATCTCGACGATGTTCATCTGGCTGGTGTTGATCGCGATCGTCACCTGGTCCGGCGCCGGGGTGAGCTCGGCCAGCAGGTGGCGGGTGTCGTAGGCGAGCCACTTGGCGTCGCCGCCCTCTCCCTCGGGGGCGAAGGAGATCGAGCCGCCGATCTGGAGCACCATGTCCGGCACGGCCTCGCGCAGCCGCCCGAGCAGTTCGTTGAACATGGACATCCGCTTGGAGCCCTTGCCGTCGAGCTCACGCACGTGGATGTGGAGCACCGTCGCGCCGGCGTTGTAGCAGTCGACGGCCGCCTGCACGTGCTCGTCCATGGTCAGCGGCAGGTCGTCGGCGTCGCCGGGAAGCCATTCGGGGCCGTACGGTGCGGCCTGGATGACCAGCTTCTCCTGGTTCTCGGGGAAGAGGGAGTCGTCGTGGAAGTGCACGGAGCTTCTCCTTGTCGCAGGGGTGATCGCGGCACGGGGCAGGCGGCGGACGCGACGACAGGGCGTGCGGCAGCGGACGTCCGGGCCGGTGGCGACACCTGGCCCAGGCGGTCTCGGGCCGGTCCGGAGGGAGTGCTCTCAGGGGAGCAGCAGAGCGCCCCCTCCGGAGGCCGGCCGCCTGCGCGGTGGTGCAACCGTAGGGCGGGCACTGCGCGCCTGCTTTGCCTGTGGTGACAGGTGACTTGCCGATCGGGGACACACCTGCGGATCCGTAGGCCGTACCGTCCCCGCGTATGCCGCGGGCTCAGCTCCCGCCGAGGCCTGCCGAGCCGCTCCGGCTCTTGCGCCACTCCCGTGGACCGGTGCCGAAGTACTCGTGGAACCAGCGGGAGAACGCACTCAGCGAGGAGAACCCCAGCAGGGTGGAGACCTCGGTCAGGGAGCGGCTGGGATTGGCGACGAACTGCTCCGCGAGCCCCATGCGGGTCGAGTTGAGCAGGGAGGAGAACGTCTCGCCGGAACGGGCGAGATGACGGTGCACGGTGCGCCGGTCGACACCGAGGCTGCGCGCGATCTGCTCGATGGAGCAGCGCCCGGTCGGCAGCAGCGCCTCGATGAGGTCGCGCACCCGGTCCACCTCGGACGCCTCCCTGGGGGCCGCGACGGGCTCGAAGTACTGGCGGGTGTAGCTGCGCAACTGCGCGTCGGCCATGGCGTTGGGGGCGTCCAGGTCCTCGGCGTAGCAGACGATGCCGTTGAAGTCGCGGTCGAACTCCACCACGGGCCCGAACAGGCGGCGGTGGCCGGCAGTGTCCCGCGGCGCTCGGTGGGCGAAGCAGACCGATGACGGGCGCCAGTGCGGGCCGAGGAAGCCGCACAGCACGCGGTGGAACGCGCCCACGGCGAGCTCCGTGCCCTGCCGGGCCGGCTGCGGCTCCCCAAGCCTGAGGTCCACCTTGAGTGTGGCCACCCCGTTGCCCTCGGAGAGCCGGGCGTGCAGGACCTCGTTGTACGTGTGCTGGTGGCGGATCAACAGTGCCAATGCGCTGCGGACATCGGGCTCTTCACGGACGAGCAGGCTGATGGGGCCGAGGTTGGAGAAGCGTCGCAGTTCCGCCAGGAGCAGACCGAAGTCCTCACGACCGGAGGCAGCGGCCGACAGTTCCAGCAGTCTGACGACCGCTGTGCCGGAGATCCACCGGTCCTGCACGGCCAGGTCCGCGGTGTCCAGGCCGACGCTCTTCATCAGTGCACGGGGATCGAGACCGAGGGAACGGCTCAGCTCGACGTAGCCGTTCAACGCGGCGGTGCGGGCAAGGGGCCTCATGGGCACGCTCCAGGGCGGCAGGGTCCCCAAAAGTTAAGTTTCCCGTCCCTGTGCGTCAAGCAGGGGAGGCGAGTGATTCGTAGCATCCCCCATCAACGCGACCGTGTGGCGACCGGCAGCAGTGCCGCCCGACCGCCGCACCGCTGGAAGAAGCTGCTCGGCTCACAGACCTCGCGGAGGCGACCATGGCCGAAACCCCGGATACGAGGACGGCGCCGACCGATCCGTTCAAGGGTCCCGCCCTGTGGTACGGACCCGATGTGGCAGACCGTGACGACTGGATGGTGTGGCTGTCCGCCGAGCACCGCCAGGAACTGCGTACGGCTGTGCACACCGCCCGCGGGCGAGGCGCCACCCTGCTGCGGATGATCGTCGCCGACTTCCCCCTGCCCGCGCTCGCTGCCGAGCTCGCGCGCGCCGCGGCGGCGCTGGCCGAGGGGCCGGGCTTCGTCCTGCTCCGGGGCGTTCCGGCGGATCTGCTCGGCGAGGCGGAAGCGAGCATCGTGCTGCGCGGCATCGGCCAGTACCTCGGCAGGCCCGTCCCGCAAACCGCCGACGGCCGCATCCTCTGCCACATCCGGGACATCGGCGCGGTGCCGGGCCTGCCCCGGGCGGCGCTGCCGTTCCGCACCGCCGAGTCGGACCTGCTCGGCCTGCTGTGTCTGCGGCCGGCCCGCTCGGGCGGCCGGACTCTGCTGGCGAGTGCGGCCGCCGTACACAACGCCGTACTCGGTACCCGCCCGGACCTCGCCGGGCGCCTGTACCGCAGTCATCTCTTCGACCGTCAGGAGGAACGGGCGCCTGGTGAGGAGGCGTACCTGGCCTCTCCGCTTGTCATCCGGCACGGCAACCGGCCCAGCATGCGCTACGACCGCGCCCGCTTGGCGGGCGCCGCACACACTGCCCACGACTGTGATCCGGACGGTGCCCGGGCCGCCGACCGGGAGCTGTACGACCTCATCGAGACGACGGCCGGCTCGCCCGCCGTCCGGCTCGAAATGGATCTCCAGCCCGGTGACCTGCTGCTGGTCGACAACCACGTCGTGCTGCACGCCCGCTCGGCGTACAAGGACTTCGACGCACCGGAGCGCAGACGCCACCTTCTGCGCATGTGGCTGGCCCGCGACGAGGACGCCGCCCCGACCGTCCGGTCAGCCGGACCGAACTTCCACCCCGTGCCACGCACCGGCGTCACTCCGAGCGATGTCATCCGCCCCCGGAGCCTGCGCAGAGCGCGCCCGGGCTCTGGATTCATGCCGCATCGTACCCACTGACACGAATCGAGGACGGCCCAGTCATGCCCAATCTCGCCACGCTCCTGGTGAACTCCGCCGCCGTGCACGGAGCGCACGTCGCCGTACGCCACGACAACACCACCCTGACGTACGAGCAGCTCGACGAGGCGAGTGCCCGGCTCGCCACGGTTCTGCACGACCGGGGTGTCAGACCGGGCGACGTGGTCACGATGACCATGCCCAACGTGCCGCTCTTCCCGGTCGTGTACTACGGCATCCTGCGGGCCGGCGGCGTGGTGGTGCCGATGAACCCGCTGCTCAAAGCCCGAGAGGCAGCCTTCGTGCTCCGCGACTCCGGCGCTCGGACGGCGCTGGTCCACCCGATGTACGCGGACGAGGTCGGCAAGGCGGCGACCGAGACCGGAGCGAAGTGCCTGCTCACGGACCCCGACGCCTTCCACGCGCTGCTGCTCGCTGCCGAGCCCATGGCGGGTGTCGTCGAGCGGCCCGACGACGCCACCGCCGTGATCCTGTACACCTCGGGCACCACCGGCACGCCCAAGGGAGCCGAACTGACCCACCGCAACCTGCTGACCAACACGGCCACCACCGCGCAGACGCTGCTCCGTCTCGGCCCGGACGACGTCCTGTTCGGCGGCCTGCCGCTGTTCCACGCCTTCGGGCAGACCTGCGCCATGAACACGGCCGTGGCCGCCGGCGCGACGCTGACCCTGCTGCCCCGGTTCGACCCGGGGCGAGCACTGGAGATCATGCAGCGGGACCGGGTCACCGTCTTCCTGGGCGTGCCGACGATGTACTCCGCGCTCTTGCACGCCGAACGCCCGGACGGGCACGGAATGCTGCGGCTCCGGCTCGCGGTCTCGGGCGGTGCCGCCCTGCCAGTCGAGGTGCTGCGCGGCTTCGAGCGGACCTTCGGGGCGACCGCCCTGGAAGGCTACGGCCTGTCCGAGACGTCTCCTGTGGCCGCCTTCAACCATCCGGACCGACCACGCAAGGCCGGCTCCATCGGCACGCCCGTGCGGGGAGTCGAGATGAAACTGGTGGGGGACGACGGATGCGCGGTGGAGCCCGGCGAGGTGGGCGAGATCGCCGTCCGTGGTGAGAACGTGATGAAGGGCTACTTCAACAACCCGGAAGCCGACGCTCTCGCCCTGCGTGACGGCTGGTTCCACACCGGCGACCTGGCACGCGTCGACGAGGACGGCTTCTACTTCATCGTGGACCGGAAGAAGGACCTGATCATCCGGGGCGGCTACAACGTGTATCCGCGGGAGATCGAGGAGGTGCTGTACGGGCACCCTGCGATCGCCGAGTGCGCGGTCGTGGGTGTTCCCGATCCGCTGCACGGTGAAGAGGTGGCTGCGGTCGTGGTCCTCCGGACCGGCGAGGAGGCCACCGCGGAGGAGATCCGCGACTACGCCAAGGAGCGCGTCGCGGCTTACAAGTACCCACGCATCGTCACCCTGGCCACCGAGCTTCCCAAGGGCTCCACCGGCAAGATCCTCAAGCGCGAACTCAACGTGCCGCTGCCGCTGACGACCCGGGACCCACTCCACTCCTGAGTGGATGTCCGGGGAAACCTCTCGGGCTCCGGCAGCGGCGTCCGAGCACGTGGAACCTGGTCAACGCGTTCCCGCGGCTTCTGGGACACTCCGGCGCCTGCTGAGAAGCGTGGCGATCGGGAGGGCCGCCGCCAGGCCGCTCAGGAGGATCGCGGCGAGTGCGCCGAACGGCAGCAGGGCGTCCAGCGCCGGCGTACGCCTCCTCCCCGGCAGGGGCTGGTTCGCCGGGGGCTGGTAGCTTCGGGGCGCGTCAAACGGATCGGGGTGTTCAGGATGGACACGCAGGGGGCTCACAAGCACCGGCACCAGCAGCGAGGGCGGGCTGATGGCGGCCTGATGTTCAGGCGCCGCCGCGAGCGTGGCAGTTGGCGGCTCACCGCCGACGGCTTGGACCACGATGCGGCGTTGGCGGTGCTGCGTAAACGGCGTTCGTCGGTCGGCGCATGGCCGGCCTGCCGTGTCGGCTCGGGCGGCTCGATCGCGCTCAACGCGCCGGGCCGCAATCAGAGCGCCAAGTTCCGTGGCCGGCTTGACGTGGTGCCGGATCCGCAAGGAGGCGGGAGAGCACTGGTGGTCTCCGGAGTGATGCTGGAAACCATGAACGGGGTCATGCTTGCGCCGTTGTTCGGCTTCGTGACGCTGATGGGGCTCGCGATCTTCCTCCTCGGGGCGCTGACGGTCACGATCCCGCCGCTGGTGATCGGCCTGGTGTCGACGCCGCTGATGGGTACGCTGACCGTGCTCTTCGTGCGCGGCCGCGGCCGGGCGTACGACCTCGACGCCCACCGGCTCTACCGCGACCTGCACAAGCTCCTGGCGCCTTTGCACCCGGAGCCGCTTGAGGACTCCCGGCGGCTGGCGGGGCCCTGACGGACAGCGCGACGACCGACCCGGTCGGCGATGTCGCCTGCGAACTCCGACCGGGGTGGCCCATGGCGGCGACGTCGGCGACCTCCCGCGCCTGGCGGTCGTGTTCGAGGCCGCCGACGTCACCCCGAGCAAGCTCGGGTCGGCCTGAGGTGTGGCCGGTACGGCGCGGCAGGCTGAGGCTGAGCCTCGGTCGCGGTGGAGGTCCGGCCGAGACCGGTGCAGATCCCTGAAGGCCCTCATTACTGCTGGTCAAGACTGCTGACTCGTAGACATGATGGGGTCGTTCGTGTCGTACGACGTACGGACTCCCTCATGGCTCTGCCCCTGCTCAGTCCCGATCAGCGTCGGGATGCTCTCGAGAAGGCCGCCGCCGCGCGCAAGGAGCGGGGCGAGGTAAAGGACGCCCTCAAGCACGGCAGGATGTCCCTCGCCGAGGTGCTGGCCGGCGACTCCGAAGCCATCCCCAAGGTGACGGTCTGCGCCCTGCTCGAATCCCTCTCGACGTCGGCAAGGTGCGGGCCCACAAGCTCCTGTCGGAGACGGAGATCTCCGAGAGCCGGCGCGTACGCGGCCTGGGCACTCAGCAGCGCGACCGCCTTCTCGAACGGTTCGCGACGCAGCGCTGTCCGGCGGCGTCCCGGCGCATGACGGCCCTGACGCCGGGCACGGGTCAGGGCCGTCAGCCACACGAGTACCGGCGCAGGGGCCGGAGGGAGACACCGTGTCGTCATCTCCAACGCAGTCGGCTGCCGGGAGGTCACGCCCGGCCGGAGCTGATGCCGGGCCGCTGACCTCAGCGGGTGGGGTTGATGGCGATTCCTGACAACGGCTCTGGCCGTAGTTCCGTGAAACAGCTGGCGGCGAAACGGCGTGCAGTTGGGACGCTCGATCCTTTCCGGCTGCGGCCGGGGTGGGCCTGCCCCGGAGCCGCGTCGCCACGTCAGGTTTACTCAGTTACCGCTTCATGCCTGCTACCTACGCGCATGCTTGGATGCACTTCGCGTTCGATGTGCGGCATGAGCTCCGGGATGTAGATCTTCTGGATGGCGTCACCGGCATCGTGAGCCTCCCAGTGGGCGCGGCTGGCCCAGCGCTCGACCAGGACGAAGCGGCTGGGGTCCTGGTGTGACTGGTACGCCTCCCAGCTGACGCAGCCGTCTTCTGCCAGACACAAGGGGCGCATCCGAGACAGAGCATCGGCAACCGCGTCGACGTTGGTGGTCTCGCAGACCCGGATGATGACGATGAGGTCGAACAACGTACTCCTCAGGGGTGGGTGAGCTCCCGTCAGTAGCGTGGGGGCTCGGACAACCAATTAGGGTAAGCGATCTTTCGTCGCTTGTTCTGGCCTGCTGTTTCACGAAATCGCGGCCAGAGCCCTGAAAACGACCAGTGAGCCTCCTCGCCCCACTCGGTCCGGAGCCATGCTCAAGACCTAATAGCAGTGCACGGTGACGGGTGACCCCTACTCAAGATCCCGGAGTTCGACTCCTTTCCACAGGCAGAGGGCCTCGTCGCCGTGCAGCTGCCGGAGCATGTCGTAGACCTCCACGATGACGTCATGATCGTGACCTGAGCCGTCCGTACGGCCACCTCTCCCTCAGGCCGCCGACGACCTCGCTGAGGCCGCGGCGGAGGCGTTCGCCGAGCATCCGGACGCCGAGATCCTGGGCAGCTTCCCCGGGATCGGGCCGCTCACCGGCGCACGCGTCCTGGCCGAGATCGGCGACGACCGTTCCCGCTTTGCCGACGCCCGCGCCCTGAAGGCGTATGCCGGCGCGGCCCCGGTCACCATCGCCAGCGGCAGGAGCCACGTCGTGCGCCACCGCCGGGTGAAGAACCAGCGGCTGGCCGCCGCGGGCTACGTCTGGATCTTCGGGGCGTTGCCCTACCCACGGGTCAAAGCGGAGTACGACCGTCGCCGCGGCCTCGGCGACCGGCGCACCGCCGCCATGCCCAACGTCTTCAACCGCCTCCTCGGCAGCCTGTTCCACTGCTTGCAGACCGGGCAGAAGTTCGATCCCGACAAGGCGTTTCCCGCCACGAGCCCGGCGGTCGTTCCGCTCGCGGCTTGACTTCTTACCAAGCTCGGATGTCTGTGGATCGAGCTCGGGGAGCATGCGAAGGGCGTACCTTCCCGAGTGATCGATTGATGGTCATCGAGTAGGCCGGTTCGCAGCACCGGTCGGGAAGGCACGCCCGTGCTCAGCGTAGTCAACGACGACGGCACCACCGTCAACGGCTCCTGCCTGATCGACGAGATCGTCCGGGAAGGCGCAAGGAGGATGCCGGCCGCCGCGCTGGAAGCCGAAGTCAACGCCTACAAAGCCGAGTTGGCCGACCAGCACGACGAGAACGGCCGGCGGCTCGTGGTCCGCAACGGCTACCACCAGCCCAGGAAGGTCACCACCGCGGCCGGGGTGGTCGAGGCCACCGGCGAGCGCAAGCGGTTCTCCTCCGCGATCCTGCCGCCGTGGTGCCGCAAGTCCCTGAAGATCAGTGAGGTGCTGCCGCTGCTCTACCTGCACGGCCTGTCCTCCGGTGACTTCGTGCCCGCCCTGGAGCAGTTCCTCGGAAGTTCGGCCGGGCTCTCGCCCGCGACGGTCACGCGGCTGACTCAGCAGTGGCAGGCCGACCACGCCGCGTTCATGGACCGCGACCTCGCGGAGGTCGACTACGTGTATGTGTGGGCCGACGGTATCCACCTCAGCGTCCGCCTGGAGGAGGCCAAAGCCTGCGTCCTGGTGCTCATCGGGGTCCGCCCGGACGGCTCCAAGGAACTGGTGGCGCTCAAGGACGGCTACCGCGAGTCCGCCGAGTCGTGGGCCGACGTGAGGCGCGACTGCGCCCGCCGGTGCATGCGCGCCCCGGTCCTCGCGGTCGGCGACGGCGCCCTGGGTTTCTGGAAGGTTCTGGCCGAGGTGTTCCCCGAAACCCGCGAGCAAAGGTGCTGGGTTCACAAAACGGCCAACGTCCTCGACTCCCTGCCGAAGTCCGCGCAGCCCGGCGCGAAGAAGGCCGTCCAGGACATCTACAACGCCGAGAACCGCGCCCACGCCGAGGCGGCGATCAAGACGTTCGCCAAGCTCTACGGCGCGAAGTTCCCCAAGGCCGTCAAGAAGATCACCGACGACCAGGACCAGCTGCTGGCCTTCTACGACTTCCCGGCCGAGCACTGGATCCACCTACGCGCCACCAACCCGATTGAGTCGACCTTCTCCACGGTCCGGCTGCAGACCAAGGTCACCCGCGGGGCCGGCTCCCGCACCGCTGCCCTGGCCATGGTCTTCAGGCTCGTCGAGTCCGCCCAGCAGCGGTGGCGGGCCGTGAACGCACCCCACCTCGTCGCCCTCGTCCGCGCCGGAGCGCGCTTCGAAGGTGGCCGGCTGATCGAACGGGCCCAGGAGCGGGCGGCATGACGGTTATCGGCCTGCGGTCGGCCACCTCTGCGGACAGCGAGTACTGCTTCCAGCTGCACAAGCCCGCCATGGGCGCCTACATCACGGCCATCTGGGGCTGGGACGAGCAGGTCCAACGCGACTTCCACGCCAACGCGTTCACCCCGGACCGATGGCAGATCATCACCGTCGACGGCACGGAGGCAGGCATGCTGCACGTCGAGCACCGGCCCAGCGAGATCTACCTGGCGCGGATCGAGCTCCACCCCGACCACCAGGGACGTGGCATCGGCGGCCGGCTCATCCGCGGCCTCCTGCACCAAGCCCGCCAGCAGGGTCGGGACCTCACCTTGGACGTCCTAGTCGTCAACCAGCGGGCCCAGGCCCTCTACCGGCGACTGGGCCTGCACGAAGTCACTCGTCACGGCGAGAACAACATCAAGATCAGGATGTCCACCAAGCCGCCTCAGCCTGGCCCGATCCACAGATCTTGACAATGCCTCCGATGCTGGTGCCCTTCCGTACAGGGCGGCCAGACGATGGCATGACCTTCCTCGTCGCGCACTTCCTCAAGGACCAGGTCCTGTACTTGATCGGCGAGCATCCAGATACACCCGTCCAGATCCCGTGCGGGATCAACTGCCAGATGCCCGATTCTCCGGCCGGCCACGGACAGATCTGCTCGGAGCAGTCCATCGGTCAAGCCGCTGCTGTCCCCTTTGAGACGGGCAGACAGTCCTGACGCGACGAGATCGCGCAGCACTTCCTGGAAGGGCTCCTCCATCCCCTGGTGCATGCTTCCCCTTCAGTTGACGCCCGGCCGGTAGGTGCAGTTCACCCACGCGTACCCGCCGGAGGTGGGCCTGGCGATGCTGTGCCAGAACCACAGGAAGGACACCGACGAACCATTGTGCATCTGGTGTTTGAGGCTGCTGCGGATGATCGAGAATGGGTTGCCCAGATTTCCGTGGAACCAGTGGTTCCACGGCTCGTTGTGCGGCTGGTAGCTGTTTGCCTGGTAGTTGTCTGCGAAGCTCTGATTGCTGAAGTTGACGGCTCTGAGCGAGGCGTTAGCCGGTGCGAGACGGACACTCCAGGGTATGCTGGCATTGCTCTCTTGGAGCGTCACCGTGGCCGAGGTGTCGTTGAACGTGCCCGTGCAGTTTCTCGTTGTGGCGGCCGGTGAGCGCACAAGAGCCGCACCACATGCGACGCTGAGGAAGGCCTCGTGGATGTCGTCGCGTATCTCCCGGCGGATCCGCACTCGGCGGAACCAGCGCAGGTGGGGGAACGCGGGCTCCGCGACCAGCGTCGGAGTCGACGGCGAGCCGTTCCACGAGGTCGGCGGGCAACGACGGGTTCTCGGCGAGGGCCGCCAGGTGCGTCCGCTCGGCGACGCACCGCTCGGCGTCGGTGCGGGCGAGGAGCCCTCGGCTCAGCGCCTCGGCGGCGGACTTCGGATCGCGGAGGAGTTCGGCGGTGACGCGTGCGTCCCGCGGGCACTCCCACAGTGCGGTGGCCCGCCGCACCTCGGGGTCAGGGGCGGCCAGCAGCGCCGACCGCTCGCCCGGCGGCAGGATCTCCCATGCACGCACTGCTTTCCGGCGCGCTGCCGAACTGTGATGAGTGGCCGTCGAGGCCACGAACGACGGCGCCAAATGAGGCGAGTCCAGCAGTGCCGCCCGGACAGATGGGGCGGGGTCGTCGAGCAGGCGGACGCACGCGGCGTCCGGGAGCGGCGCGACCTTTGTTCGCGGGTGGTACACCTCGGGTCCGTGTGCAAGAGCAGCCCGCACCCTGGGAGAAGGATCGTCCACGAGCCGGGCCCGCTGTGCAGGCTCCGCCCTGGCGCTCATGGCAAAGTCGATCCAGACGCCCGGGTTCGGGTGGGCAAGGATCACCACGACCAGGCGTCTCAGGGCGGACGGTCACCGCCCCCGTCGAAGGCGAGCAGGCGCAGTAGCAGCCGTGTCGGCAGCGACGGATTGCGGGCGACTCCGTCCAGCACGGATGCGTGAAACGCCACCATCGCCAGTTGAGCCGGCGGACCGTGCACCTGACCGTTTGCCATCCGAGGACCTCAACATTCCGCCGACCCGAAGCGTCCTCTCGGCACCGCATGGACAGGAACGGTGGCCGATCGCGTGCGAGCTGGTTGTTCCCTGTACCATCGGAAATCCCGCTCTTGAGGTCACAAATCGGTGAGTCCGAGTTGGCGCAGCATGCCGAGTTCGTCGCTGCTGCCCCAGCGTTCGACGAGCTTTCCGTCGCTGTCGAAGCGGCTGATCTGCATGCCCCGGTAGCTTGCCTTCCTGCCGGTCGCCGGCCGTCCCATCAGCGGCCCCAGATGCGTTCCGGTGATGGTGTAGGCAAAGGCCAACTCGTCGTCGGTGGCCACCAGATGCTCCACCGCGACGTGCAGGTCGGGAAAGGCTGCCCGCAGATCGGCGAACATGGCCTTGTACCCTTCGGGCCCCGGCAGCTGTCCTGGGGCTGGATCATGGTCGATCGAGTCGGGTGCGACGATCTCGTCGAGGGCCGCGAGGTCGCCGGTGATGACCGCCTCCGCGAACGCGGTCTGTGCGGCGATGTTCGTTTGCTGAGACATGGGCATTCCTCGGGCTCGCGCCTGCCAGTGGTCTGGCGCCGGCCGCGTGAACGCGGGAAGACCGGTGAAACGACACCTGGTCGGTCAGCCGCGTGCGAATTCAAGGAGGTCGTTGTTGAACCGTCCCGCGAACTCCGGCACCATCGACAGGCCGTGCGGAGCACCGGAGTAGACCTTGAAGGTCACGTCCTTGACCAGTTGCGACGATTTTTTCGCGGATGCCACGATGGGCACGATCTGGTCGTCGTCGCCGTGAATGATCAGCGTGGGGATGTCGAACTCCTTGAGGTCCTCCGTGAGGTCAGTCTCAGAGAACGCTTTGACGCAGTCGTAGGCGCTCTTGACGCCTACCGTCATGCTCCAGAGCCAGAACTCGTCACGGGTCCCCTGCGACACGGTCGAACCTTCGCGGTTGGCACCGTAGAACGGAGCGCTGAGGTCCTTGTAGTACTGGGACCGGTCCGTCAGCACACCTTGCCGGATCTCGTCGAAGACCTCGATCGGCAGCCCCTCCGGGTTCGCTTCCGTCCTGAGCATCAACGGAGGGATCGCGCCGAGCAGAACCACCTTGGCAACACGCCTCGAGCCGTGCCGGCCGATGTAGCGCGTCACCTCTCCGCCGCCCGTCGAGTGACCGACCAGGATGGCGTCCTGGAGATCAAGGTTCTCCAGGACCGATGCCAGGTCGTCGGCATACGTGTCCAGGTCGTTGCCCATCCACGGCTGGTCGGACCGGCCGCCTCCACGTCGGTCGTGGGCCACGGCCCGGAAACCGTTGTCCGCCATCAGCTTCAGCTGCGGATCCCACGCATCCGCGATCAGTGGCCAGCCGTGGGAAAACACCACCGGCTGACCGGCCCCCCAGTCCTTGAAGTAGATCTGTGTGCCGTCCTTGGCAGCGGCAAAGGCCATGATCGCCTCGCTAGCACTTGTTCGGAACTCCACCCTTCACGGCCATTCAGCGCCCGAGCCGGGCATGTGAATACCACGTCCGACCAGCAGTGAACGCCCGCGAGGGCGAGGGCGATACTGGTGAAGGCAGCCGTTCCGTACAGTCTCTTCCCCACGCTACTCGGGACGCCCCACTTCAGCACGCCAGGGCAGACGGGATCCCGGTCGCATCCGTGATCAGGTGATGCTTGCTGCCCGTCCTGCCCCGATCAACCGGGCTTCGTCCCGTCTTGGTGCCCCCTTTAGGGCTCTGACGTGCGATGAGTCCACTGCTGCGCAGGAGAAGTCCAGGGGCATCGGCCGCGCGTAGCTTGGCTAGGAGGGCCTCATGGAGGCGTTGCCAGACGGCGGCCTCATGCCACTCGACGAGACGACGCCAGCAGGTCATCCCCGAGCCGAATCCCAGCTCCTGCGGCAGGTGCTCCCAGGAGATCCCGGTATGGAGAACAAACAAGATCCCCTGGAACACCAGGCGGTCATGCAGTCGCTTCCGCCCTGGGTAGCGAGACCGTCGCTCGACATTCGGAAGCAGCAGCTCGATCACCGCCCAGAGCTCATCGCTGACCTCCCACGGCTTCAGCCGCGCCACCCCAGCACCCCCACAGCCGGCACATGGCGGCGAGGCCTCGGGGTCGCCGCACGAAGCGTCATGTCAGGGGCATTCCCCGTCCCTCGCGCAATGCTGCAAGCCGGGCCATTTGCTCACCCATACCGCGTGCTCCGGCCAACGGCGTGTGGACGTGCGGCCAGACGGAGCGCACGAGGCTGATGTGTCGTGCACCGCCGAGGGCCACCACCGGGTCAAGGCCCACGATGTCACGCACGGTTGCCTGTTCCAGAAGGACCTGGCTCGTTACCGCGTCGGCTGCGCCATGAGGTGTGTCGTACGGCTCGATGACGTCGTCGAGGTCGAGGAGCCCGTGGCGTGCAGAGAGAATGAGCAGCAGGTCAGGTTGCAGTGCGTCGGCGGCCTTGCGGCATGCCCGGTGGTAGGAGCCTACGTACATGTCTGCGGAGCGCGCGGGCGAGCCCAGTTTGCGGCTGCCGCACGGGATGACGACGAGTTGCGGCTTGAAGTAGTCGAGATGGTCGTTTGTGGTCATGTCTGGGGTCCTGCCTGTGCTGTGATGTGAGCAGTACTGGTCGTGTGCGCGCCCGGCGTGTTCCGGTGGAGACCCGCCTGCCGGGCGGTCGAGCCGGGGGATGGTTATGGCGGAGCGGAGTTCGAGAAGAACAGGGTCATGCCGGATGACCGGCCTGAGGCGTCCACGGGAGGGGCAGGGGAGGCGGCCGATGGAAGCTCAGACCCGGTAATGCCGCCGTCGCACGAACAGCTGGTGCACACTCGGCCTCTTCGAGCAGGCCCACTATGTCCCCTGACGCGCCGCGGCAGCACCGTTCCGCCAGGCCCGCCGCGGCCGCGGACTCTCGCTTTCGCCGCCGGCGGCACGTCAGACCAAGCGCTCCTTGGCGTTGGTCCTCACCGTCGGAGTCTCGGCCGGTGTCGGGTGGATTCCGGCGAAGCCGAGGAACGCACCGAAGGCCGTCATGCCGGCGGCGATGGTGAAGCTGAAGGCGTAACCGTACGCGGCGGCGGTCACTTGGTCGGCGCCCGCGCGCCGCAGCACGGCGGCATGGTTGGTGCCCAGTGAGACCAGGGCAGCCAGGCCGAGGGCGCTGCCGATCTGCATGGACGCATTGTTCATGCTGGTGGCGATGCCCGCGTCCTCACCGGTGGCGCCGTCCACTCCGGCGACAGTGGATCCGACGAGGACGAGGCCGCCTCCCAGCGGCACGAGGATCAGTCCGGGCAGTACGTCGGCCACATAGGTGCCGTGGCTGCTGAGGCCGGCAAGGAGAACGTAGCCGACCGTGGTGACCGCAAGCCCTCCTCCGTTCAGGGCCCGCAGACCGAACCGGGGAAGGAGACGTGGTGCCATCACGGTGGCGCTGAAGAGAATGACCAACCCGAACGGTGCAAAGGCGAATCCGGTCGCCAGCGCGGAAAAGTGCAGTATGCGCTGGACATACAGGCTCAGTGAGAAGAAAAGGGTGGCGAACCCGAGGTAGTAGCAGATGCGCACGATGTTGGCGATGCTCCGGTTACGTGAGCGCAGGAATGCGAGGGGCACCAGGGGCTGGGCCACGTGAGCCTCCACCAGCACGAAGCCGATCAGGCAGAGCACACCGATCCCGACGCAACCCAGGACGGGGAACGAGAACCATACGTGACTGTCCTTCTCCAGGAGGCCGAACACGACCAGGAGCAGACCGAGAGTGACCGTGACGGCGCCGAGGACGTCAGGCCGACCGCGCTTGGTGGCCCGGCTTTCGGAGACGAGCCTGAAAGTGGCGAAAAACGCGAACGCGGCGATGGGCAGATTGATGAAGAATATCCAACGCCAGGAGGCGATGGTGGTCAGCATGCCCGAGAGCACGACTCCCAGGGCTACCCCAACTCCGGCCAGGCCGCTCCAGATGGCCATGGCCCGTGCCCTTTCCTGCCGCTGTGTGAACAGCAGCGTCACCAGGGACAGGGCTGCCGGGCTGACGAGTGCCGCGCCGACGCCCTGTGCGAAGCGGCCGGCGATCAGTACACCGGCTTGCTGGGCCACTCCCGCGCTCGCCGACGCCAGCGCGAAGATCGCCAAGCCGGTCAGGAAGAGGCGTCTGCGGCCGAGCAGATCACCCAGGCGTCCGCCAAGCATCAGCAGCCCACCGTAGGTGACGGTGTAGCCGTTGACGACCCATGCCAGGCCCGTGGTCGTGAAGTCGAGATCGTGCTGGATGGGGGGAAGCGCGACATTGACCACGGTCACATCGAGGAGCAGCATCACCTGCACGAGGCAGATGATCCCGAGCGCGCGCCACCTGCGCGGATCCGGTACGGGAGTGGGACTGATCGGAGTCATCACTGATCGCCTTCTATACGGTCGGGCCGCCGCCGTCCCCGCGGACGCCGTCTCAGGAGGAGAGGCAGCAAGCGGGCCCGGCCCAACGGACATTTCCTGAGGTTTTCAACTCGCAGGCGCCAGGTGTGCGTGGCTGCGGATAAGGACAGCGAAGGCGCACATTCGGTCTTCGCTGCGGGTTCGTCGCAGACCCCGGCGCCGGTACCGGAGCGAGGCTGAAGCACCTCCGGGTGCCGCCGCCTCCGGGGAGCGGCGCCGGCACTCGTGATGTCCCAGGCCGGTGGGAGGGTCAGCCCTTCGCCCGCCTCCTTTGGCGGGACCCCGGGTGCGCCCGATAGGCGCTGACGCTCGACTCGCCCAGCATCCAGAAGCGCCAGGGGTACAAAGCGGCAGGACCGCCCACCCCCGTCCGCGGCCCTCGGCCGACCCGCGCGGACGAGACGCCCCCGGCGGGTTCCGCGAGGAACAACTCCGCCGCTGCGTCGCATGCTGACTGTCCGTCATGATGCAGATCAGCGATGCCCAACGCTCGCGCGAGGTTGGCCGGGCCGCGCGCCAGATCACGCGCCCGTACCCCAGGCCCTCGGCGTTCTTGCGCGACGTCTGCTCCCTCCACGACGGTGCCGGCGCGGAGCAGCACCGAAGCGGGACGCCGCCCGGGCCCGCAGACGGCGTTCAGGCACCGATGCACCGCGTGCGTCCGGTACACATAGAAGGTCCCCGGGGCCCCGAACTCCGCTCGATTGGTCCGGTTCGGGCCCTGGAACGCGTGCGAGGCCGGGTCATCGGGCCCCTCGTACGCCTCCACCTCGGTGATACGCACCGCCGTCACGCCGCGCTGCGAGCGCGAGACCACGAGAGCCCCCAGGAGTTCGGGAGCCACCTCGAGGGCGGGCCGGTCGAAGAAGTGCTCGCGCAATGCGGACCGCCCTGCCGACGCAGCCCCCGGCTCATCGAACGCCCGCAACTGCTCGTGATCGGTCCCGGCCACGCCCGGGACCGTCCGGTTCTCTGCCAAGCCGCTGCCTCCTGTCGAGATTCCGGGACGCCGGATCCGACGCCCCCACCGTCCCAGCGCTCTCCTTGCGTTGCCCCATGGCCCGAGAAACTGCCGTGAGGCACTCGGATACGGACCTTCGAGCCGAACGCCCACCAGGCCGTTGGAGGAAGGAACACGCTTCCGGACGAGGTGACATCGAGGCCGAGCACGCGATCCAGGCTGCGGAACGCGATGCTGGACTATCCGCAGTCGGGCGAACGTTTCCGGGGCCGCGAGACAACGCGGCGGGCATCCGGCCGACCGGCGCTTCGCCCTCCTGCGCGTCACCGGCCACGCGCATGTATGGGTGAGCGAATGCGTCACCATCTACGACGGTGCGCCTTCGTACTCGGCGAGGTCATGGAATTCGCCGACCAACAGGTCGTGCACGAGACGCAGTACTTCGCCGGTCCTTTCAGCGCGCCCGCGTGGCGGGCCGCGCTCGCCGAGCCGGTGCTTGGGACAGACTGTCGAGGAGGCCTGACTGGCCTCGTCCGGCACGGCCGGCCTGTCGGATTTCGGCGATTGTCTGTGCTCGCCGGATACCTCCAGGGCTCAGGCGCCCTTGCCGTCGACTCCGGTGTGCGTGGTGCGGAAGCGTGCCCGGTAGGCTCCCGGCGTGATGCCGAGGTTGCGCGTGAAGGCCCGACGCAGGGACTCCGGTGACCCGAAGCCGGTGCGCCGGGCCACGGTGGCCATGGGGTCGTCGCTGTCTTCCAGCATCGCCTGGGCGGCCTCCATGCGGACCTGCTCGACGTAGCGGGCCGGGGTCGTGTGCATCTCGTCGTGGAACAGGCGTGTCATGTGGCGGGTGCTCACACCTGCCCGGCGCGCCATGGCGGCAAGGGTGTGCGGGGCGGACGGGTCCTCGGCGACCGCGTCCAGGACCCGGCGCAGCATCTCATGTCTCGCGCGCGGGGTGTGGGTGCGGACACTGAACTGGGACTGGCCGCCCGGCCGCTGCATGAACACGACCATGTCCTTGGCCACGGCGCGGGCGACGTCGGCGCCGAGGTGTTCCTCGACCAGGGCGAGCGAGAGATCGATGCCCGAGGTGACGCCTGCGGAGGTCATGATGTGGCCGTCGCGTACGAACAGGGCGTCCGCTTCCACGGTCACCTTCGGGTAGCGCAGGGCGAGCTGGTCGGCGAAGCGCCAGTGCGTTGTCGCCTTGCGTCCGTCGAGCAGTCCGGCCGCGGCGAGGAGGAAGGCGCCGGTGCAGATGGACGCCGTGCGGCAGCCGCGTGCGTCGAGCCCTCTCATGGCGTCCAGCAGCGCGTCGTCCTTGATGAGAGAGGGCCACTCCGGGCCGCCGGGGATGACGACCACATCGCTGGCCGCCTGTACCTGCGCGGCAGCGAGGTCGACGCGCAGTCCGGTGCCGGCTGCGGTGACCACGTCGGCGCCGTCAGGGGAGACCGTGCGTACGCGGTAGCGGCCGCCGAATTCGTTGGCTGTCGTGAACACCTCGATCGGTCCGGTGACGTCGAGCAGCCGTACGCCGGGGAAGACCAGCACGGTGACCAGGAGCGGCTTCCTGCCTGACGGCCTGTCCTTCATCGTGCGCCTCCCGGACGGACTGGGGCCCACATCGGAGGACACCATCATCCGCCCGGCGATGCTCTGCCGCTCCCGTGCCGATTGTCGTCTGCGTCCCTGTGGCATGCTGCTGCCTTCCGTGGTGTGGAACGAGGCATCGGGCTTCGGCGCCTCGCCCGTGTTCAGCGGTCGCTTGCCGTCTCGTCATGGCCACAGGTGTGGCCACAACACGCTCGGACAAGGACATCGGGGCATCGGGCCGGCACCCGGCAACGGGCCTGCACGGTGCTCGATGTCCTGGTGTGAGGGCGTCATGGCGCGTGCTGTTCTGTGGCGGGAGCCGCGCTTCGCCATAGCGTCGAGGGCGCCAATGGGCCGACGGTCTCGGCCGCGTCCCTGAGCTGCTGGGTGTGGCCCGGCCAGTCGGCCGGCCCGTCACCGTGGCTGGTCGTGGACGGTGACGCATCCGACACCCCAAGAGAAGGCACTCCGCGTCGTGACACCCCACCCCAGTACCAGCCGAGCGGTCCCGTCCCAGGTCGGTCCGGCCCCGAGAGCGTCCGCGGTCGGCTCGGCCCCGAGATCATCCGTGCTTGTACGTGACCAGCCGGACGAGGCGAACGGCAGGAAGCGTGGCCGGCTCGGTCCCGGCTGGTTCGCCGCCGTCATGGGCAGCGGGATCGTCGCCGTCGCGGCCGCCACCCTGCCGCGCGGTTTCCCCGGGTTCGGCGAGGCCGCCACGGTGGTCTGGGCGGGGACCGCGCTGCTGCTGATCGTGCTCGCCGTCAGCTATACCGGGCAGCGGGCGCTGCGGGTGCATGCCGGTGATCCGGTACTGGCCCAGTTCTTCGGGGCACCGCCGATGGCTCTGCTCACCGTCGGGGCCGGGACGCTGCTGCTCGGCCGGCGGCTGATCGGGGAGCGTGCGGCGGTGGATGCGGACTGGGTGCTGTGGTCGGCCGGTACGGTACTGGGTCTTGCCACCGCCTGCACGGTGCCGTATCTCATGGTCACGCGGCACCGTTTCACGCCGGACGCGGCGTTCGGCGGCTGGCTGCTACCGGTGGTGCCGCCGCTGGTCTCCGCCGCGACGGGCGCGCTGCTCATCCCGCGGGCGCTGGCCGGGCAGGTGCGGCTGGCCCTACTGCTGTGCTGCTACTCGATGCTCGGGCTCGGGTTGGTCGCGGTCCTGCTGGTGCTGGCCATGGTGTACAGCCGCTTGGTGCATCATGACGCGCCCGGCGGTGCGGTGGTGCCCACGATGTGGATCGGCGTGGGGGCGCTGGATCAGGCGGTGACAGCGCTGGGGACGCTGGCCACGGCGTCGCCGAGCGCACTACCCGCCCCGTACGCGCGCGGGAGTGGTGTCGCAGCGCTCCTGGGTGGGCTCGGGATCTGGGGCTTCGCCCTGCTGTGGCTGGTACTGGCCACGGCGCTGACCGTACGGGAAATCCGCAGAGGGCTGCCCTTCGCAGCCACCTGGTGGTCCTTCATCTTCCCCCTCGGCGCGTGCGTCACCGGCACGAGCGCACTCGCTGCTCGTACCGGCTCGCAGCTGTTCGTCTGGATCGCCGTCGTCCTGTACGCCCTGCTCGTCGCCGCCTGGGCGGTGGTCGCCTGGCACTCCCTGCGCCATGTTGTCCGGCAGCGTGAGCGCGCCCGCCGCTGACAGGGCCCGTGCAACGCTCCGCATGACACGGACGCGTCGCGCGAACCCGGCTGTCTGCCGACGGGCAGCCGGGTTCGCGCCGCACCGCAACACGTGCCTGTGGCAGCGCCCCGGTTGCCGTCGAGGCCGTGCTCTGCGGGCGGGCCGTCTGCCCCGCACCGGCGGATCCGTGCGCGGTCGTGGGGCGGGCCCGGAGTCTGGCGGCCACCATGGCGGCGAACACGACAGCCCAGAACACCACGGTGATCCAGACCTCCCAGCGGCCCACGCTCGTCATCCACGAGGTTGCGCTCGCGCGTCCCAGCTCATGCGTGGTGACCGCATACATGCCGACCGGGAAGACGAGGTTCCACCAGCCGAGCTCGTAGCGCAGCGGGATACGGCACAGCGCGTGCCGCCAAACGCCCAGAGCCAGCAGGAGCGGAATCAGCCAGCTTGAGAACGCCCACAGGACGACGGACGTCCCGATGACGAGCGGACGCGACAACATCGTGGTGCCTGGATGGAGTGCGATCAGCCGGACTCCGGCGAGTACGGCGATCGCCGCCGCCCCCATGAAGATCCATACGGACGTCATGAGGCCTTCCGGCTGCACCGGCCGGGCCAGCAGCCGGGCCAGGACCAGCGCGGCGGTCAGCAGGTACTGCATCAGGCCGACGGCCCAGCACACCACTGCCAGGACGGCCAGTGCGTGTCCCGGGGGCACCCGGGCCAGCGATGCCGCCGCGACCGCCACCGACTCCGATCCCACCGACCACAGGAACCAGGTGCCGTTCACCTGGTCGAGCGAGGGGCCCCGCTTCAGCGTGGTGATGAGCGCGAGCGGGATGCCGTAGTCCAGCACCACCCACCCCAGCGTCCCGAACGCCAGGAACGCCCCGGCGACCGCGGTGTGTCCGGTCGGCACAAGGCGAGCAGCCAGCACGTTCGAGGAGATCGCGAGGGTGAGGAACGCGAAGGCACGCGGCCCGAGGAGATCCGCGACGAACCGCTCGCGCCGGCGCAGCAGCCGCCAGCCGTAGGCGGGCACCAGTACGGCATAACCGGCCAGGGCCACCCACAGCAGTACGGCGGAGGCGGTGTCGGCGTCGTTGACGTACAGGGCCGTGGAGACGATGCCGGTGCCCATCACGAACGCGAGTGCGCCCGCGTTGAGATTGGCCACCGCGGCGGAGACCGCCGCGCGGTGTCCGGGCGGCCGGGAACCGGGAGCGGTGCGTCCGTGCTCGGGAAGGGTGGCATCCGGGCGCCGCTCATCGTGAGAGCCGGGTTCGGTGAGCCATTCGGCCAGGACCGCGGTATGGCTGTGGTCCATGTCCTGGGTGGAGGTCAGCAGGGTGAGGCTGCGGTCTTGGGCCAGGTCCCGAAGCCGGGCAGCTGCGTATGTGTGGCGTTGATCGCCCAGTTCGGTGAGATAGCGGCGGCGGAACTCACCGAACCGCTGGGGGTGGTGGCCGTACCAGTGCTGCAGCTCGATGGAGGGTGCGACCTCCCGCAGCCACTCGTCGAGCGGTGCGCCTTGCCGGCGCAGACCTTCCGGCCAGACCCGACGAGCACGCGCTCGCCGACCTCGCCGTCCTCGCTTGGCGTCTGCTCGTCGATTCTGCGGCAGATGATCTCGGACATGACGCATCCTCCGGCCGCTTTCGCAGAAGAAGTATTCTACTGGTATGCGAAATTCATTGCCTTTTGGGTGAGGGGACGGTGCGGGGATCGGTGGGTACCGCGATGACGGCCGCGCGGGCCAGGGTCTGGGTGACGGTGTGTGCGATCGCCTGAGCGGTCAGGCCTGCTTCCGCGAGGATCTCGGCCCGGGTGGCCTGCCGGGGAAAGCCGTTCGCCACGCCCACGGCACGTACCGGGGTGCGGATGCCGGCCTCCTGCAGGCCCTGATCCACCGCTGTGCCCACTCCTCCGGCGCGCAGGCCGTCCTCGACCGTGACGACCAGGGCGTGCTCGGCGGCGAGCGCGGGCAGATCGCCGGGGAGCGGCTTGACCCACAGTGGGTCCACTACGGTGACCTCCACCCCCTGCTCGGCGCAGAGCTCCGCCGCTTCGAGAGCGACCGAGGCCGTCGTTCCGACAGCGACCAGCAGGACGCCGCGGCCGGGGGCCTCGCGCAGGACGTCGACCGCACCGGCGCGGCCGACTGCCGGGATCGCCGGGCCGACCGTGCCTCTCGGGTAGCGCAGGACCGTCGGCGCGTCGGTGATCGACACGGCCTCCCGCAACTGCCGCCGCAGCGTGCGCGCATCGCGGGGAGCCCCGATACGCAGGCCGGGGACAGCTTGGAGCATCGCAAGATCCCACAGCCCGTTGTGGCTGGGGCCGTCGTCACCGGTGACTCCGGACCGGTCGAGGACCAGGGTCGCACCGAGCCGGTGCAGCGCGAGGTCCATCAGCACCTGGTCGAGGGCGCGGTTCAGGAACGTGCCGTACAGGGCGATCACCGGATGCAGGCCCGCCATGGCCATCCCGGCGGCCGAGGCGACCGCATGCTGCTCGGCGATCCCGACGTCGAAGAACCGTGCCGGGTAGCGTGCGGCGAAGTCGTTGAGACCGACGGAGCCGGGCATGGCCGCGGTGATCGCGACGACGTCCGGGTGCGCGTCGGCCAGTTCGACCAGTTCCCGGCCGAACACTGCCGTGGACGACGGCCGGGGCGCCATGGGCCTTGGCTCGTTCCAGGGCTGCTTCCAGGGCGGTGATGTCGTGGCCGTCCACGGGCCCGAGGTAGTGCAGTCCCAGCTCGCAGAAGAGCGAGTGCGGCATCACGGCCTCCGCGCTGCCCCCTGCGAGGCCCGCTTTCAGGCCCTCCTTGATGCCTTCCTTGGCCGCGTGCAGGGTGCGGTGCAGCGCCCGGCCCGGCGCCCCGGACCGACGAGCGACTGTCTGCCCCAGCCGGCCAGACGCTCGTAGCCGGCGTGGGTGCGCAGGGCCGCCAGGTGCCGGGCGAGTCCGCCCACGGTCGGTGCGTACGAGCGTCCGTTGTCGTTGACGACGATCACCAACGGCCGGTCCGGTGCCGCCGCTACGTTGTTGAGGGCCTCCCAGGCCAGCCCTCCGGTGAGTGCTCCGTCGCCGACGACGGCGACGATGTGCCGGTCCGACTCTCCTGCGAGCTGTGGCCTTGGCCATGCCATCGGCGTACGACAGGGCGACCGATGCGTGGGAGTGCTCGATGTGGTCGTGCGTGGACTCCTCCCGGCTCGGGTATCCGGAAAGCCCGCCACGCTGCGTAGGCCGGAGAACTCACCGGCCCGCCCCGTCACGATCTTGTGGACGTACGCCTGGTGCCCGACGTCAGATGGCCTCCCGTGGCTGCGACGTGGCGGACCAGGATGTCGCGGATCTCCCCGGCCAGCCGGACCAGCTCTGGATGGCTCAGACCCCTCAAGTCCGCGGGCTGGTTGATGCGCGCCAGCAGGCTCATGCCGCTGCTCCTCCTCAATGCTGCCGTGGTGTCGACGGATACGCGCTGTGGGTAGCCGATGCGCATCGCGCGAGCCGCTGATCACTGGAAGGCCGATGTCACGAGAGCCTTCTGCTCCACGCCGTGCCGGCGGGTCGAGCCGGCCGCGGGCGCGGGCGCCTCGGGCCGGCTCACGCACCCCACGGCGCGCCGGGTCAGCCGGTGCAGACGCGGCGCGACGAATGACCACGCACCCTGGTTCTCCGGCTCCTCCTGCACCCACCGCACGTCCGCGGCCGCGGGGAAGTGGGCGAGTTCCGCCGCGAGTTCCTCGTCGGGGAACGGGTAGAGGCGCTCCACGCGGACGATCGCCGTGTCGGTCGAGCCCGCGGCGTGCCGGTGGGCGTCGAGGTCGTAGAAGACCTTGCCCGAGCACAGCAGCACGCGCGAGACACGGGCCGGGTCCGTCGTGTCGTCCGGCAGGACCGGACGGAATCCGCCCTGGGTGAACTCGGCCAGGGCGGAGACGGCCGCCTTCGACCGCAGCATCGACTTCGGGGTGAAGACCACCAGTGGCCTGCGGCCGTCCAGCGCCTGCTGCCTGAGCAGATGAAAGTAGTTGCCCGGCAGGGAGGGCATGGCCACGGTCATGTTGTCCTGCGCGCACAATTGCAGGAAGCGTTCGATCCGGGCGGAGGAGTGGTCGGGGCCCTGGCCCTCCAGGCCGTGGGGCAGCAGCATGGTCACTGCGGAGCGCTGGCCCCACTTCTGCTCGGACGAGGCGATGTACTCGTCGACGACCGTCTGCGCGCCGTTGGCGAAGTCACCGAACTGGGCCTCCCACAGCACCAGGGCTTCCGGACGGGCCTGCGCATAGCCGGACTCGAAGGCCAGCGCTGCCAGTTCGGACAGCATCGAGTCGTACGGTGCGAAGCTCGCGGCCTGCGGGCTGAGGGAGTTCAGCGGCGTGTGCTCCGCGCCGGTGCGCCGGTCGGTCAGTACGGCGTGGCGCTGGCCGAAGGTGCCGCGCCGGGAGTCCTGTCCGGCCAGCCGCACCGGGACGCCGTCCAGCAGCAGCGAACCGATCGCCAGTGTCTCCGCGGTGGCCCAGTCGACGGTGCCGGTGTCGAGCGTCGCCGTGCGCCGGTGGAGCTGCGGCAGGACACGCGGGTGCACGGTGAAGCCCTGCGGCAGGTCGGCCTGCGATGCGATGACCTGACGGGCCGTCGCCTCGTCGATCGCGGTCGCCGTGCGCTGGGTGGCCGCCTGTCCGGCGTCGGCGCAAGGAAGGTCTTCGGCCGGTGTGGGAGCGGGCAGCGCCCGGGTCTCGGCGAAGGCCCGTTCGAGGTGATCCTGGTAGTGGCGGCGGGCACTGTCCGCCTGCCGCTCGCCGACGTCCCCGCGGCGTAGGAGGGCCGCGGCGTACAGCGTGCGCACCGAAGCCTTGGCGTCGATGCGTTCGTACATCATCGGCTGCGTGATGGACGGGTCGTCGACCTCGCTGTGCCCGTGGCGCCGGTAGCAGACCAGATCGACCACGACGTCCTTGCGGAACGTCTGGCGGTAGTCGAAGGCCATCCGTGCGACGCGGTCGACGGCTTCCGGGTCGTCGCCGTTGACGTGGAAGATCGGGGCCTCCACCATCCGTGCCACATGGGTGGCGTACGTGCTCGAACGACCGTTGGCGGGCAGGGTGGTGAAGCCGACCTGGTTGTTGACGACCACGTGGACCGTCCCGCCCGTGCGGTAGCCCGGCAGTTGCGACATGTTCAGGGTCTCGGCGACCACGCCCTGGCCGGCGAAGGCCGCGTCGCCGTGGAGGACGACCGGCAGTACGGGGAAGGGCTCGCCCTGGTCCCCGGCCAGGTCCTGCTTGGCGCGCACCACGCCCTGGGCCACCGGCCCCACGATCTCCAGGTGCGAGGGGTTCGCCACGACCGAGACGGCGATGGTGCCGCCGTCCAGGGCACGGTAGGTGCCCTCCGCGCCGAGGTGGTACTTCACGTCCCCCGAGCCCTGGACCGACCGGATGTCCACCGCGTCCTCGAACTCGTCGAATATCTGGCCGTATGACTTGCCGATGATGTTGGCCAGTACGTTCAGCCGGCCGCGGTGCGCCATCCCGATGACGGCTTCTTGGACACCGTCTTCGATGGCGCGGAGCAACAGGGCGTCGAGCAGCACGATGGCCGACTCGCCGCCTTCGAGCGAGTACCGCTTCTGGCCCACGTACTTGGTCTGCAGGAACGTCTCGAAGGCCTCCGCGGCCCCCAACCGGTAGAGGATCCGCAGCTGTCCGGCACGGTCCGGGCGGCGCTGCGGGCCCTCGACGCGCTGCTGGATCCAGCGGCGTTCCCGGGCGTCCTGGATGTGCATGTACTCGAACCCGGCGGTGCGGCAGTAGAACTCCCGCAATGCGCCCAGCACTTCGTCGAGTGTCATCGTGGCGCGCCCGGCGAACCCGTCCACGGCGAAGTCCTCCGCCCGGTCCGCGTCGTCAAGTCCGAACGCGGCGATGTCGAGTTCCGGAGGTGCGAAGGCGGGCTGCGCCATGAGCGGGTCCGTTCCGGCCATCAGATGCCCGCGCACGCGATACGCGTGGATGAGCGCCGCGACCCGGACCGCCTTGAGCGCCGCCTCGTCGGTGCCCTCGTGGTGTTGGGCTGAGGCGGTCAGGGAGGTCGCGGCGGCCGGGGACACCAGAGTGGCGAAGAAGTTCCTCCACGTCTGGTCGACCGAGCCGGGGTCCTGGAGGTAACGCCGCCGCTGCTCGTCCACGACCCATTCGTTGAGCCCGAAGTCCAGCCCGTGAGACGCTGCTCGAGCGGTGTCTGATTGCGACGCCATGGCGCGAACGCCTTCTTTCCTCTGCGAAGCCTTGGGATGGCGGACGCGGCTACGGCGGTCGTCCGCCTGCGTGTCAGGTGTTCGAGGACTTCGCAACCGTTGCGGAGACCGACCCGTTCGACCGCGTCGCACTGACGACGCTAGGACGCCGGGTGAGGTTCCCCCGACGTGCGGGAGTGGATGACTAGCTGGTCAGAACGGGTTGACGTGGTTTCAGGTTCACTTGTTCGGCCGCTGCCTGGTCGGAG
>NZ_JBSFIH010000057.1:0-55167 GCF_053597455.1 Streptomyces sp. NPDC001393 | reverse complement strand
GCGACCTCGATGTCGAGAGCGTGAGCGGTCGTCGTATGACGGACCATGGCCTGCGGAGGGGGGGGGGCGGCGCGCGCGGGGGGCGGTCGTGCCGTGGGGCGCGGCGTCGGCGGGGGGTGGGGGGTGGGGGGCGGGCCTGTTGTCAGTCCTGGTGTCGGTCGTGGCCGGACGGCAGCTCCGCCCAGACGACCCGGGCGGGCCGGCCGGACACCGGCGTCACGCCCCAGTCGCGGCTCAGCGCGTCGACCAGGAAGAGCCCGCGGCCGTGCTGCTCGTCGGGCGCCGGGCAGCGCGCCGCGGGCAGCGTGGGGCCGCCGTCCTGGTCCTCGACCTCGATCCGTATCCGGTCCGCCGTGCCGTGCAGCCGGCAGGCGATCCGTTCACCGGCCGCGTGCACGAGGGCGTTCGTGACCAGCTCCGAGGTCACCAGGAGCGCGTCGGACAGGGGGCCGTCCGGCACACCCCAGGCGGTCAGCAGGTCCTCGACGACACGCCGGGCCGTGCCGACGGCCGCCGGCTGCCCGGGCAGCTCGAACGCGGCGGCGCAGGGGGGAAGCGGGAGAAGCGAGTCCCCGGAGGCGAGCCGGTCGGGGCCGAGGGGCCCAGGGAGTCGACCGAGGCGCCCGCCTCCGGGTGGTCTCAGGACGCCGGCTGCGACCGGCGGTCGGCGCGCATGATGCAGGGCCTCCGGGGCGGGCAGCGAGCGCTCCCCGGTGTCCTCGCAGGCGCGCTGTGGTAAGTCGTCGGTGTCCTCCGACGCGCGCCGTGAGCAGTCCTCGGCGTCTCCCGACGCGGAGTGAGGGCGGTCTTCCGCGGCCTCAGCGGAGGGGTGCGGGTCGTCCTCGGTGCCCCCCGAGGCCCGCTCCGGCATGTCCGCCCTTTCCGCCTGACGGCGCGGTCCGTCGGCGGCGACCGCCCACCCGCCTCGCCGTTCCGCGCTGTCCGGAGCCGGGTGCGGGTGGTCCGCATGATCCAGGATCAGGGTTGGCTGATTTGCGCTGTCGGGAGCCCGGTCCGACCGGCCTGGGCTGTGCGGGGTCGGGCGTGCGGGGTCCGCGTTGTCCGGACCCCTGTGGAACCGGCTCACGCGGTGCGGAGCCGGGTGCGGTTGTTCCGCGCTGCCCGGCGTCGGGTGTGGCTGGGGCGGGATTTCCGGAGCCAGGTGTGATCGACCGGCGTTGTCCGGGGCCGGCAGGGACCGGTCCGCCTTGTTCGGGGCCGGCTGTGACTCGTCCGCAATGTCCGGGGTCGGCTGTGACCGCCGCGCGCTGTCGGGAGCCCGGTCCGACCGGCTTGCGGCGTTCGGTGTCCGGCGTGGGGGCTGGACGGGAGCGGGGTATGAGGCCGGGCGGTTCTGGTGGGGTACCGCCGGCAGGCGCAACGTACCGGGCGGCAGGGATGGTTGGGCGGGGCTCCGGTGCTCGGATGGGTTGTGGAGCGGTGCGGAGAGGGAGGGCGGAGCCATCGCCGTGCGCCTTTCGTCCGGCCTCGCGTGGGGGTAGCGGTGTCGGGCCGGCCGCCCGCGCAGCGGACGACAGGCCTCCCACGAGGCCTTGGTGCGGCCCGGTCTCCCCCAACCCGGCCGCGCCGCCCGCTCCTTGGGTCGGCCGGAGCAGTGAGTCCACTGTCGCACCCGCCAAGAACGCTCCGCAACCGGCAAGTTGAAATTTGCAAGTGGCGAAGTGCATGCTGCTCCGGCCGGAACGTGATCGAATGGCTCCAGGTGAGCGACCGTGTGCGACGGTGTCCCTGTGACCTGGTGAGGGGGTGTGGGGCGTGACCGCGGAGACCGACTGGGGCGGCGCCCCCTCCGTCCTGCGCATGATCCTCGGCCGGCAGCTGGAGGAACTGCGCACCAGGGCCGGCCTCAGCTACGCAGAGGCGGGCGCCGCCATCGGCGTCAGCCACTCCACCATCCGCCGCATGGAGGCCGCCAAGGTGGCCCGGCTGCGGCTCGCGGACGCCGAGAAGCTGCTCCAGGTCTACGGCGTCGCCGACCAGGACGAGATCGACACCTTCCTGAAGTCCGTGCGCGAGGCCAACAAGCGCGGCTGGTGGCACACCTACCGCGATGTGATGCCCGACTGGTTCGCCGCGTATCTCAGCCTGGAACAGGCGGCGTTGCAGATCCGGGCGTACGAGAACCAGTTCGTGCACGGCCTGCTGCAGACCGAGGACTATGCCCGCGCCCTGCTCGGCGCGGACAGTCCGCACGCCTCCGCCGAGGCCACCGAGCGCCGGGTCGCGCTGCGCCTGCGCCGCCAGGAACTCCTGGCCCGCGAGGCGCCGCCGCACGTGTGGGTGGTGATGGACGAGACGGTGCTGCGCTGGCCGGTCGGCGGACCGGAGGTGATGCGGGCGCAGATCGGCCACCTGATCGAGGTGAACCGGCTGCCCCATGTGACCCTGCAGCTCATGCCGTTCGCCAACGGCCCCCACCCGGCGATGCGGGCGGGCGCCTACCATCTCTTCCGGTTCAGGGCCCGCGAACTGCCCGACATCGTGTACCTCAACGGCCTGGTCGGGGCCGTCTACCTCGACAAGGCCGACGACGTCGTGGTGTACCGGGAGGCGCTGGACCGGCTCGGCGCCCAGGCCGCGCCGGCCCGGAAGACCGAGGCCCTGCTCGGCGCGATCCGCAGGGAGCTGTGAACACCCACCTGTTCGTATTCGTACGCAAGCCCCCACCCCCCGACCCGAATGGGAGACACGGCGTTGCCCGACAACGGATGGCCGGCCGACCGCATCGACACCGAGAACGCCCACTCCGCCCGCATCTACGACTACATTCTCGGCGGCAAGGACTACTACCCCGCCGACCAGGAGGCCGGTGACGCCATGTCCCGGGAGTGGCCCGCGCTCCCGGTCCACATGCGCGCCAACCGCGACTGGATGAACCGCGCCGTGCGCTGGCTCGCCGAGGAGGCGGGCATGCGCCAGTTCCTGGACATCGGCACCGGCATCCCGACCTCGCCCAACCTGCACGAGATCGCCCAGGCCGTGGCCCCCGCGTCCCGGGTGGTCTATGTCGACAACGACCCGATCGTCCTCACCCTCTCCCAGGGCCTGCTGGCCAGTGCGCCCGAGGGCCGTACCTCCTACATCGAGGCCGACTTCCGCGACCCTGCAGCCATCCTGGACGCCCCGGAACTGCGCGAGACCCTGGACCTGGACCGGCCCGTCGCGCTCACCGTCATCGCCATCGTCCACTTCATGCTCGACGAGGACGACGCGGTCGGTGTCGTACGGCGGCTGCTCGAACCGCTGCCGTCCGGCAGTTACCTGGCGATGTCCATCGGCACCGCCGAGTTCGCGCCCGAGGAGGTGGGCCGGGTCGCCCGCGAGTACGCGGCCCGCAGCATGCCGATGCGGCTGCGCACCCTCGACGAGGCCCATGAGTTCTTCGAGGGGCTGCAACTGGTCGAACCGGGCATCGTCCAGGTCCACAAATGGCATCCGGACGGCAGCGGCGAGCAGAACATCCGCGACGAGGACATCGCGATGTACGGCGCGGTCGCCCGCAAGCCCTGACGGGACGGCCGGCCCGGTCCGGCCACCAGCAGGCCCCCACAGACCAGGGGCCGGGGTCCGCACCCACCTCCCGGACCCCGGCCCCGCCCCTTTTCGTACGGCGGGCCGGGCGGCTCCCCCCACCCGGTGGCGTGAGCCGTGTACGCCGCCACCCGAGTCTCCCGGCGTGTGCAGGCGTCCCCGCGCGGCGCCCACCGGGCCCTGGACGACGCCGACGCGCTCGCGGCCCGGCGGGTCCCGGCCGGCACCCGGATGGCTCTCGACAACCTCGCCGGGCTCGTCGAGGGACCGCACGCCCGCCGGCCGACCGAGGCGGAATGACCGAAAGGACGCGGAAACACGACCGGAATTCGGCACAACCATCCGGCTGCCTCATATTCCGGGAAGGGAGTGGGAAAAAGCCGAGAGAAAGCGGAACCGGTGCGAGGGAAATGAGGTCTTAAGGGCCGTCGACGGCCGGGATTAGCCCGGTCGTACCGAAACGGGGGAATGAGACCTATGTCCGTCCGCAGTCGCAAGACCCTCGTCACCGCCGTCGCCCTCACCGGCGGCCTCACCCTGGCCGCCGTGACGCCCGCCCTCGCGGGCGCCGGCGCGAGCCGCACCACCCGTGCCTCCGCGGTGACCTCCGCCCAGGGCGACCCGCGCAACGTCACCCAGCACGTGGCCGACTTCTACGGCGCCTACATAGACGCCGTCTGGTCCACCGACGACAGGTCCGCCGGTGACGCCGCCAAGGCGCTGCGTGCCTTCTACCTTGCCGCCGCCGCACAGAAGAAAGTCGCCGCCTTCGAGAAGAAGGAGCACGCGGACGGCATCCTCTTCGCGCAGGACGTGCCGGTGAAGTGGAAGGTGACCTACACCGGTTCCGGCGCCGGCCACGCGACCAGCCGGGTCACGCTCACCTGGGGTGACGGGCCGCACGCCGAGGTCAGCCGGATCGACGTCCAGTCCGACCTGCAGACCCTGAAGATCACCGACCTCAGGTCGGTCCGCTGACCGGGGGGCGTGCGGCCCCGCCCCGCCCCACTCGGGGCGGGGCTCACGCCTGCCGTGCCGGCCGGTGCCGGGGCAGAGCCATGCCACGGTCGGCCCTGATCTGCCGTACGTGGTCAGACCGGGGACGGTGGCGTGCCGCCCGGCCGATCGCCTTCACCCGCGCTGGAGGGTGTCCGAGCCGGCGGTCCGGCCGTGGTGGCGGCGTCGGTCGACGGCCGTGCGGTGCAGGGCGATGAGCGCGGCGTCGTCGCCCAGTCGGCCGCCCGCATGGGCGAGCAGATCGCGCCGCACATGGTGCATCAGCGCCTCGGGGGCGTCGTCGGTCCACAGCGCGACCCGCTCCGTGAGCGGATAGAACCGGCCGCGGGCGTCCCGGGCCTCCACCACGCCGTCGGTGTACAGGAGCAGGGTGTCACCCGGCTCGAAGGAGAACACGTCCAGCGTGTGTTCGGTGCTGCCGTGCACCCCGAGCGGCGGGGAGGGGTGCAGGCTCGGCACGGTGACGGCGTGGCCGGGGCTCAACAGCAGTGGTGGAGGATGGCCGCAGCTGGTCATCCGGGTCACCGGATCCCGGTCCGGTATCTCCACCAGCAGGGCGGTGGCGAACCGCTCGCCGGCCTCCTCCGGCGGATCCAGGTCAGCCGCGTAACGGGTGACACTCTGCTCCAGCACGGTGGCCAGCTCGGCGAGCGCGATGTGCCGGTGCGCGCTCTCCCGGAACGCGCCGAGCAGCAGCGCGGCCTCGCCGATGGCGGACAGGCCCTTGCCGCGCACGTCCCCGATCAGGACCCGTACCGCGCTGTCGCACCGGGTCACCGCGTACAGGTCGCCGCCGATCTGCGCCTCGTCCTCCGCCGCCAGATACAGCGAGGCGATCCGCAGCGGGCCGATCTGCTCGGGCAGCGGCCACATCAATACGTGCTGTGCGGCCTCGGCGACCGTGCGGACCTGCGCCAGCTGGGCCTGCCGGCGCTCGCGCAGGGCGCTGTAGAGCACCAACAGCAGGGTCAGCACCGCGAGCGTGATGATCTGCACGATGTGGTTCATGGTGCCGAGCCCGCCGTGCGTCACACCGATGAGGACCTGGGCGGCCAGGGCCAGCCCTCCGATGGCGGCCGTGGTCCGGGGCCCGGCGAACGAAGGGGTGATGGCGGGCGCGATCACGAGGGCAGGGCCGAGGTGGACGCTGGTGGGGGCCTGCACGTCCACCACCGTGATCACCACGATGAGCAGCACCGGGAGCAGCAGCAGAGCGTGTACCGACTGCCACGGCTGCTGTGAACCCGCCGCCCTTGACCAGGGCTTCATCCCTCCAGCGTGCGCCAGGCCCGGACGTGACGCACGTCAGTGCCGCCACAGGCCGTCGGCACGGCACCCGGTGAGGGGTACGGGGCACGGCCGGGGCGTGCTGATCGCGCGCGGCGCGGCAGCGGGCGCCGCGAACGGCCCGGCCGTACGCCGTGTCGGTGCGGTCGCGCCGGGTACCCGTACGACCCCCGGGTCCGAACCGGCCGACCCGGGGGTGCCGGGGCTCTCGAACGGAGATGCCATGTCGCACAACGGGGAGGGCGCCCCACTCCGGCGACCGGAGGTCACCGAGCTCCGCCTCGCCGGGGACGGACCGGACCGGCCCGTCGCGGCCGCATCCGGGCAGCCGGACGTGCCCGCTCCGGGACAGCCGGACCTGCCGCAGGACCGCAGCCAGGCGATCCTGGAGGCCACCAAGGAGATCGGCGCGCTGCTCAAACGCGCAGGCCACCGCTTCGCGCTCGCCGGCAGCGTGGCCGTCTACGCCCACGGCGGCAGCCGCTACCTCCAGCACGACGCCGACTTCTGCGTGCTGCCCGACGACGCCGAGGCGGTGGCCGCCACGCTGTGCGAGGCCGGCCTCCCCGTCCGGACCCCGCCCGAGGACTGGCTGCTGAAGACCACCTGCCGCGGCCAGAACATCGACATCATCTTCGCCCTCGCGCACCAGCCCGTCACCGAGGACATGCTCGACCGCGCCCATGTCCTGCCGGTCGACTCGGTGCTGATGCCCGTCCTCTCTCCGACCGACCTGATCCACAGCCTGATCAGCGCCTTCTCGGAGCACTACTGCGATTTCGGCGCCGTCCTGCCGGTGGCCCGCGCCGTCCGCGAGAAGGTCGACTGGCACGCGCTCCGGGCGGCCTGCGGCGACCAGCCCATGCCGGCGGCCTTCCTCTTCCTCCTCGAACGGCTGAACGTGATCGACCCCCAGGAGGGGCAGCCATGACCGACACGAGCCCGCCGCCCCCGCCGGCGGCCGGCAACCTGGACTACCGCGTCGCCCACCTCGCCGAGCGCCTGGTCACCGGGGACCTCGGAGAACTCGGCGTACGGCTGGAACTGCGCGGCGACGCCATCCTGCTGACCGGCACCGTGCCGTCCAGCCAGTGCCGGGACGACATCTGCCACATGGCCCGGGAGGAACTGGCGGGGCATCCCGTCCACTGCGACATCCTCGTCGCCGGGACCTCCTCGCCCGACCACGGAGAGGACCTGACATGATCCGCGTCGCGGCCGTCGGGGACATCCACATGGGCCCCGAGAGCCAGGGCACGCTGCGTCCCTCCTTCGAGACGCTGCCCGAGCATGCCGACGTCCTGCTGCTCGCCGGCGACCTCACCCGGCACGGCACGACGGAGGAGGCCGCGGTCGTCGCACGGGAGATCAAGGACCTGGGGGTGCCCGTCGTCGCCGTCCTGGGCAACCACGACCACCACGACGAACGGCCCGAAGAAGTGGCCGCGGCCCTGCGGGACGCCGGCGCGCATGTCCTGGAGGGGCAGGCCGCCGTCGTCAGCGCGGGCGAGGCCCGGATCGGGGTCGCCGGGACCAAGGGCTTCGGCGGAGGATTCGTAGGACGCTGTGCCGGGGAGTTCGGCGAACCCCTCATGAAGGAGTTCGTCCGCTACAGCCGCCGGTGCGCCGACGGCCTGCACAACGCGCTCAAGGACCTGGCCGACTGGAACTGCGACGTGCGGATCGCCCTGACCCACTTCTCGCCCGTACCGGACACCCTGGCCGGGGAGCCGCCGGAGATCTACCCGTTCCTCGGCAGCTATCTGCTCGCGGAGGCCATCGACACCGCCGGCGCCGACCTCGCCGTGCACGGGCACGCCCACGCCGGCACCGAGCACGGTATGACCAGCGGCGGCGTCCGCGTGCGGAACGTGGCCCAGCCGGTCATCGGCCAGGCCTTCCACGTGTACAACCTGCCGACCCACCACGAGCAGGAGCAGGAGTAGGCACAGTCACAGCGGCGAGAGCCGACCGATCACTCAGGCTGCCGTGCTCAGTGCCACCCGGCGGGTCAGCGATAGTGCGGCCGCACAGGCCGGGAACCGGGGGCCTGAAACCCCGGGCCGACGTGCTCGTCCCACGGTCCCACGGTCCGGTGGGGGTCGCCTCCACGTCTGCTACACGCCCCTGCTCCTCCCGCCGCGTGGGCGCGGCCAGCCCCGACGAACCCGCAGACGCCGGACGGCAGTTCCCGGCACCCCTCGGCGGCGCTAGCGGTTGACGGCTCGCATCCCCGCCTCGTCGTACCGCTCACCCGCCGCCGCAGGCAGCTCCGCGTCGATGCGGGCCAGGTCCTCCTTGGTGAGCTCGATGCCGGCCGCGGCGGCGTTCTGCTCCAGGTAGCTGCGCCGCTTCGTGCCCGGGATCGGCACCAGGTCCTCGCCCTGGGCCAGCACCCAGGCGATGGCCAGCTGGGCCGGGGTCACGTCCTTCTCGGCGGCGATCTCCTTCACCTTCGCCGCCAGCCGCAGGTTCGCCTCCAGGTTGGCGTCCGTGAAGCGCGGGTTGTTGCGCCGGAAGTCGTTCTCGTCCAATTCGTCCGGCGAGGTGAAGCGGCCGGCGAGGAAGCCGCGCCCGAGCGGGGAGTACGGCACGAAGCCGATGCCGAGCTCACGGCAGGCCGGCAGCACCTCGGCCTCCACGTCCCGGGTCCACAGCGAGTACTCGCTCTGCACGGCGGTGATCGGGTGCACCGCGTGCGCCCGCCGGATGGTCTCCGCGCTCGCCTCGCTCAGCCCGATGTGCCGGACCTTGCCCTCGGCGACCAGCCCGCCCAGCGCGCCGACCGTCTCCTCGATGGGCACGTTCGGGTCGACCCGGTGCTGGTAGTACAGGTCGATGTGGTCGGTGCCCAGCCGCTGCAGCGAGCCGTGGACCGACTCTCGCACGTGCTCGGCGGAGCCGTCCTGCCGGCCGATCGTGCTCATGTCGCCCGGTACGGCGTCGTCCATCCGGTAGTTGAACTTGGTCGCGATCACGTACTCGTCGCGGTGCCCCCGGATCGCCTCGCCGACCAGCGACTCGTTGGTCAGCGGGCCGTACACCTGGGCGGTGTCGAGGAAGTTCACTCCCAGCTCCAGGGCCCGCCGGATGGTCGCGATGCCCTCCTCCTGGTCGGCGGAGCCGTAGAAGGCGGACATGCCCATGCATCCGAGGCCGATGGCCGATACCTGGAGGTCCCGCAGACTGCGCTTGTGCATGTGAAATCCCAGCCTTTCCCGCGCATTCGAAGGTCGTTCCGACGCTACGAGTTGGAGCGCTCTCCAAGTCAAGCAACGCTCCGGGCCGGGCCGGGAATCCAGGCGGAAAGGTTCACGACGGCGTCGAACGCCGTGCGGGGGGCGCGGGAAGGGGCCTACAGGGGAGGACGGATCCGAGGGGGCGAAGGTTGCCTCTCGGGCCCGGAATCCGCCGCTGTCGGTCTGTGGGTCTTCCCACACCCCCACGTGTCCGTAAAGGATCTTGACGATCACCTCATGGCTCGCTGAACTGTCACCGATCGGGTCTCACCACCACAGAGACCCACACCGGGGGAGGGACCGGGCGCATGTCGGAACGACAGCGGGAGTACACGCCCCGCTTCGCCGGATTCCAGGACCGCGCCGGACGCCGTATCCCCGTGACCGCACCGATCAGAACCGAAGAAGGCCCCGGCGGCTGACCGCGCGGGCGCCGCGCCCCCGCGCAGGGGTGTGGGCCGGCCGGGAGATATCCGTACATCTGTACGACGGTGACCGAAGCGGGTGGATGACCGAAAACCCCTCAAAGCCGGAATGCCGGACTGGGGTCAAGGGGGCGATGGACATGACGGGGGAGCCGAAGGCGATGGGCTGCCGTGTCTCATGACGACTGAAGCGCGCATCGAGTGGTGCCGCGCCCTGCTCGCGAGGCTGGCCCGGTTCACCGGGCGCACGCTGCGGGGCGAGTGGCACGCCATCGTCGTCGAACCGGTGCGGCGGCTCACCCGGCGCGGACTGTCCGGGCTGCTGCTGGCCTTCGTCGCCGCGTTCGGCGTCATCTTCTTCCACGCCATCGCCCAGCACCCGCTCGGCGCGGTGTGGGTGACCCGGCTCGGCGGCGTCAGGGCCGACCTGCCGCTGTGGCTGTCGCTGCTGCGCACTCCCGTGTCGCTGTACGTCCCGGCGCTCGATCTGCCCGTGTGGGCGGGCATCACCCAGCTGTTCCTCGCCTTCGCCTGGGCCGAACTGGCCCTGGGCCGGGCCCGGACGCTGGCGATCTCCTACGCCACCACCCTCGCCGGCACGCTCACCGCCCGCGTGATGATCGCGCTGGGCCCCGGCTGGTGGGGCTTCGGGCTGCCGCACGCGGATGCGGCGGTGCTCGACACCGGTCCGTCCGCGGCCGTCGTCGGCCTGTTCACCTATCTCTCGGTGGTCAAACGCGCGCCCGTGGTGTTCATCCTGACCGGCGGCTCGATGGTGTGGGAGTCCGTCGCCGTGCCCAACCTGGCCGGCCGCGAGCACCTGATCGCGGTGGCCTCGGCGATCGTCCTCGGCCTGCTGCACGGCCGCCGCGCACGGCTGCGGGCCCGGCTGCGGTCCCTGCTGCCCGTCCGGGGCCACCGGCCCGCGCCCGTGGAGCCACCGGCGATCCCCGCGTCCGTGCCGTCCCGGCCCGTGCCCGCCCCTGCGACCGCCGACCGGTCCCAGGACACGGCGATGAGCTCCCTGGAGTGCTGATCCCGCCGCGCGTGCCTGTGGCGTCGCCCACCCTGCCGGTGTGATGGTTGTCGCACGTCGGCACACGCGAGCACCCCCTAAGGTGGCCGGGATGTACGGCAAGGCGTGGCTGACACCGTGGTGTTCGTCGCCGGCAGGCAGCTGAAGGGAATCCAGGATGTTCCGCAAGGTGCTGGTCGCCAACCGTGGAGAGATCGCGATCCGCGCGTTCCGGGCGGGCTACGAACTCGGCGCGCGTACCGTCGCCGTGTTCCCGCACGAGGACCGCAACTCGCTGCACCGGCTGAAGGCCGACGAGGCGTACGAGATCGGCCAGCCCGGGCATCCGGTGCGCGCCTACCTCTCGGTCGAGGAGATCGTGGGCGCCGCCCGCCGGGCCGGCGCCGACGCCGTCTACCCGGGCTACGGCTTCCTGTCCGAGAACCCCGAACTGGCCCGCGCCTGCGAGGAGGCGGGCATCACCTTCGTCGGCCCGAGCGCGGCCACCCTGGAGCTGACCGGCAACAAGGCCCGGGCGGTCGCCGCCGCGCGGGCGGCCGGGGTGCCCGTGCTCGGCTCGTCGCAGCCCTCCACCGACGTGGACGAACTGGTGCGTGCCGCCGAGGAGATCGGCTTCCCCGTCTTCGTCAAGGCCGTCGCCGGCGGCGGCGGGCGTGGCATGCGCCGCGTGGCGGAGCCCGCCCAGCTGCGCGAGTCCATCGAGGCCGCCTCCCGCGAGGCCGACGCCGCCTTCGGCGACCCGACCGTCTTCCTGGAGAAGGCCGTCGTGGACCCGCGCCACATCGAGGTGCAGATCCTCGCCGACGGCGAGGGCGACGTCATCCACCTCTACGAGCGCGACTGCTCCCTCCAGCGCCGCCACCAGAAGGTCATCGAGCTGGCCCCAGCGCCCAACCTCGACCCGGAGGTGCGGGCGCGGATCTGCGACGACGCGGTGCGCTTCGCCCGCGAGATCGGCTACCGCAACGCGGGCACCGTCGAGTTCCTCCTCGACCCCGACGGCAACCATGTCTTCATCGAGATGAACCCACGCATCCAGGTCGAGCACACCGTGACCGAGGAAGTCACGGACGTGGACCTGGTCCAGGCCCAGCTGCGGATCGCCTCCGGCGAGAGCCTCGCCGACCTCGGCCTCGCCCAGGACACCATCACCCTGCGCGGCGCCGCCCTGCAGTGCCGTATCACCACCGAGGACCCCGCCAACGGTTTCCGCCCGGACACCGGCCGGATCAGCGCCTACCGCTCCCCGGGCGGCTCCGGCATCCGTCTGGACGGCGGCACCACCCACGCCGGTACGGAGATCAGCGCCCACTTCGACTCGATGCTGGTCAAACTCACCTGCCGGGGCCGGGACTTCAAGGCCGCCGTCGGCCGCGCCCGGCGTGCCGTGGCCGAGTTCCGCATCCGGGGCGTGGCCACCAACATCCCGTTCCTGCAGGCCGTGCTGGACGACCCGGACTTCCAGGCGGGCCGGGTCACCACCTCCTTCATCGAGCAGCGCCCGCACCTGCTCACGGCCCGCTCCTCCGCGGACCGCGGCACCAAGCTGCTCACCTACCTCGCCGACGTGACGGTCAACAAGCCGCACGGAGAACGCCCCGACCTGCTCGACCCGGTCACCAAGCTGCCGCCGCTGCCGGCCGGTGAACCCCCCGCGGGTTCCCGCCAGTTGCTGGTCGACCTCGGCCCCGAGGGCTTCGCCCGGCGGCTGCGCGAGTCGCCGACCATCGGCGTCACCGACACCACCTTCCGCGACGCCCACCAGTCCCTGCTCGCGACCCGCGTGCGCACCAAGGACCTCCTCGCCGTCGCCCCGGTCGTCGCCCGCACCCTCCCTCAGCTGCTCTCCCTGGAGTGCTGGGGCGGTGCGACGTACGACGTCGCGTTGCGCTTCCTTGCCGAGGACCCCTGGGAGCGGCTGGCCGCCCTGCGCGAGGCGGTGCCCAACATCTGCCTGCAGATGCTGCTGCGCGGCCGCAACACCGTCGGCTACACGCCGTACCCCACCGAGGTGACCGACGCCTTCGTGCAGGAGGCCGCCGCCACCGGCATCGACATCTTCCGCATCTTCGACGCCCTCAACGACGTCGGCCAGATGCGCCCCGCCATCGACGCCGTACGGGAGACCGGCACCGCGATCGCCGAGGTCGCCCTCTGCTACACCGCTGACCTCAACGACCCCGCAGAGCGGCTGTACACGCTCGACTACTACCTGCGCCTGGCCGAGCAGATCGTCGAGGCCGGGGCGCACGTCCTCGCGATCAAGGACATGGCCGGGCTGCTGCGCGCCCCCGCAGCCGCCAGGCTCGTCACGGCGCTGCGCCGCGAGTTCGATCTGCCCGTGCATCTGCACACGCACGACACGGCCGGCGGCCAGCTCGCCACGTACCTCGCCGCGATCCAGGCGGGCGCCGACGCGGTGGACGGCGCGGTGGCCTCGATGGCCGGTACGACGTCCCAGCCGTCCCTGTCGGCGCTGGTGGCCGCCACCGACCACGCCGACCGTCCCACCGGGCTCGACCTGCAGGCCGTCGGCGATCTGGAGCCGTACTGGGAGGGCGTGCGGAAGATCTACGCCCCGTTCGAGGCGGGCCTCGCCTCCCCGACCGGGCGGGTCTACCACCATGAGATCCCCGGCGGCCAGCTGTCCAACCTGCGGACCCAGGCCGTCGCCCTCGGCCTCGGCGACCGCTTCGAGGACATCGAGGCTATGTACGCCGCCGCCGACCGCATCCTCGGCCGCCTGGTCAAGGTCACCCCCTCCTCCAAGGTGGTCGGCGACCTCGCCCTGCACCTGGTAGGTGCCGGGGTCTCCCCGAAGGACTTCGAGGAGACCCCCGACAGGTTCGACATCCCGGACTCCGTGATCGGCTTCCTGCGCGGCGAGCTGGGCACCCCGCCCGGCGGCTGGCCCGAGCCGTTCCGCACCAAGGCGCTGCAGGGTCGGGCCGCGCCCAAGCCGGCGCCCGAACTGTCCGCCGAGGACCACGAGGGCCTGGCCAAGGACCGCCGGGCGACCCTCAACCGGCTGCTGTTCCCCGGTCCGACGCGGGAGTTCGACACCCACCGGCAGGCCTTCGGCGACACCAGCGTGCTGGACAGCAAGGCGTTCTTCTACGGACTGCGTCCCGCCAAGGAGTACGCCGTCGACCTGGAGCCCGGCGTCCGGCTGCTGATCGAGCTGCAGGCCATCGGAGAGGCGGACGAGCGGGGCCTGCGCACGGTGATGTCCACGCTCAACGGCCAGCTGCGGCCCATTCAGGTCCGTGACCGCGCCGCGGCCTCGGACGTGCCGGTGACGGAGAAGGCCGACCGGGCGAACCCCGGTCATGTGGCGGCGCCGTTCGCCGGTGTGGTGACGCTGGCGGTTGCCGAGGGCGACGAGGTCGCCGCCGGTGCCACCGTCGCCACCATCGAGGCGATGAAGATGGAGGCCACCATCACGGCTCCGAAGGCGGGCCGGGTGTCCCGGCTGGCCATCAACCGGATCCAGCAGGTGGAGGGCGGGGACCTGTTGGTCGAGCTCGCCTGAGCCGCCGCCCGCGCCGGGCCGGAGGGGACCGGGTCAGTCCCAGAGCGGGTACGTCATGACCTGGTTGAAGCCCTTCGGCCGGGCGCCGGTGTAGGTCAGGCTGATCTGCGCGTAGCGCTCGAAGGACGGATGCTTCTTCCACTGCTGCTCGCCGGTGAGCCGGATGACCACCGGGTACTGGTGGAAGGTGCCGGCGGCGCAGTACGGGTCGCAGTCGTTGACCCAGTTCACGCCCACGGCCTTCGCCCCGTCCGGACTCCACTGGGACCACTGGAGTCCGGTGAGGCGACTGTTGCCGTCACCGCAGGCCAGGATGAAGTCGGCCGGGCGGACGTTCCGGTGGAAGAAGCAGTCGACCAGCACGGGCCGGGCCCGACCGGCCTGCGTACCGGCCCCGGGAGGGGTCGGGGGACTGGCCGACGCCGTCGTCATCGCCGTGGTCAGCAGGGCTCCTGCCGCCAGGGTGACCGCCGTTCCCACCAGTCCTCCACGCATGGCCGCTCCCACGTTGTGCTGTGTTCGACCGTCCACTCGACGCTACGACCCCGCGGCCGTTTGCACCAATCGCGCAGGTCGCAGGGCGTGTCATCCGTGTTTGACAGTCAGGCCGTAGAACGCGACCCGGGCGCCGTCGGTGGTGCTGTCCGAGGCGGACTGGTTGTAGGAGCCGGCCTTGAAGTACTGCTTGTACTGCTGGAACGACGCCGGGATGCCGTAGTGGGTGGTGGTTCCGTTGACGGTCAGGTCGATGGTGTTCCCGCCGGAGACGGCGATGGTGTACTTCCAGGTCTTCCCGACCGCAACGTGCCCCACGGTGTGCGCGGTCTGCCCGCCGGACGGCGAGTTCTCCGTGCCGAGGACGATGTCACCGTTCGCGTGGTAGTAGAGCTCCAGCAGCGGTTTGGTGGAGGAGCCGCCGCTGCCGAGGTGGATCTGCCCGACGCAGACGTTCTTCGTCACCGACACCACGCGCAGGGTCGCGCTCATCGTGTGCGTGCCGGACAGTGACCAGTCGGCGGGGCTTCCGTCTCGGTTCATCTCGCGCAGTTCGGAGCGGGCGTAGTTCGAGTTCGGAGTGGTGACGCCCTTCTCGGGCGCCCAGAAGGTCATCGCCCCGTCGTGCGTGTCGGTGTAGAAGTACGCGTCCTGGTAGCCGTTCGCGCCCTGGAGCCGGGACGAGGGGATGGTGATCGGGTGGCCGGGGGAGCCGACGGGCTCCTGCAGCTCCCAGACCGACAGGTCGAAGTTGCCGCCGGGCGCGACGTGCGGGTCGGCGGCGATCGCGCTGGGGCCGCAGAGGAGGACCAGGGCGAGGGCGAGGCCCGCGGTGGGCGGCACCGCGAGGAGCCGGGATCGGGTCATGTGGGGGGTCCCTTCTTCGAAGCGAAGGCCGGGCCGAAGGATGCGTTCAGCATGATGAACGCTGAACGCATCCTTGGCCGCCGATGACCCGAGAAGCTAAAGGTCTGAACCAGACACGTCAAGAGGTTCAGCAGGCGCCCTCGTCCTGCCACGGCCCCCATTCCGAGGCGCCCGGCACCTCGTTCTGGGTCCACCACTTGGCCTTCCAGTTGTGCTTGCCGTAGGAGACCTCGTCGCCGGCGGTGTACACCGACGACGAACTCCACGCGGTCTTGCAGGAGGTGGGAGTCGGCGTCGGGGTGGGAGTGGGCGTCGGGCTCGGCGGGGTGGCGCCGGCGAACTGCACGGAGTACTTGGCGAAGTCCCAGTCGTTCTGCGCCACGCTGGAGCACGTGCCGGACGTACGGCCGCCGTTGTCCGGCGGATTGCACTGCCGGTCGCGGTTCAGGGACCAGAAGGTGAAGCGGTCCATGTTGTGGCTCGTCGCGTAGTCCAGCACGGTCTGGAAGTCGGCCTGGGTGAAGTACTCGCCCGTGTCGCTGCGGCCGTTCATGCCGGAGAAGCCCTCGTGGGCGTACGCGGTCGCCTGGTCCCAGCCGAAGGTCGACTGCAGGATCGAGTTGAAGTTGGTCAGCGCGCTGGTCTGGCTCGCCGCCCCGTTGAAGCCGCCGTCGAACGGCATGATGGAGAAGTTGTTCGGGGTGAACCCCTGGGACTTGGCCTCCAGCAGCATCTGCTTGCCGAACCAGCCGGTGCCGTCGGCGGTGCCGGCCGTGGTCACCGAGACGTACAGCCCCGGGTTGTTCTGCTGGAGGATCTTGGCTGCGCCGATCTCGTTCTTGATGGCCGCGCTGTTCTCGTACTCCGGCTCCTCCAGGTCGAAGTCGATGGCGTGCAGCCCGTACTTGGTGATGACCTGCTGGTAGGCCGCCGCCGTGGACGCGGCGTCCGCGCAGGCCTGGCCGAGCTTGGTGCCGCCGTAGCCGCCGATGGAGACCGAGACGTCACCACCCTTGCTGCGGATGGTGCTGATCATCGACTGTACGGCCGTGTCCGAGGAGACGGGCGCGGTGCCGCCCCAAGTGGGCGAGCAGCCGCCGCCGTTGGGGGCGAGGACGAAGGCCAGCTGGAAGGCCTTGAGGCCGGTGGCGTCCATGATGGCGGCCGGGTCCGGCGGGTCGTTGTCCAGCGGCATCAGATAGGGGGCGGCGGCGTACCAGCGGTTGCTCAACGCGGTCGTCGCGCCCGAGGCGTTGCTCGCGACGAGCGCGGTCGTGCCCGCGGCGGCGAGCGTGACGGCCGCTGTCGCGCCCAGACATGCCCGAAGACGTCTCACTGCGTGCCTCCAGAGGGTGGGGTTGCCCGGGACGGGCCCGGGGTGGGGAGCCCCACCCTCCGGGAGCTGTTGCGGCCACGTCAATAAGTTGGACTAGACCAACTTCCTCTTTGGACTAGACCATACAATTCCTTTACCTCTCGTCGACCAGTCGTACCGTGAAGCCCCGGTCCAGTGGCAGGCTCTGCGCGGCGATGGTCGTGACATGGGTGCCGGCGTCGTACGACCAGGCGGACGCGGGCAGTTGGCGGCCGTCCAGGAGGACCCGTGCGGGGGCCGGGCCGCCGTGCACGGTGAACCGGTACGCGCGGGCGTCCGCCTTGCCGGCGTAGTCGCCCCTGCTCGGGCCCACCGAGACGGTCGTTCCACCGCTGTCGGAGTGCAGGGACACCCGCTGGGTGGCCGCGGCGCCCTGGGTGAAGCCGCGGGTCACCCCGTCGTCCTCGTACAGCGTGTAGTGACTGCTGCCGTGGGCCGCCGGATACAGGTCCCAGTCCAGCTCGTGCCGGTCCCGGGTCTGCCAACTCGTCGTGTCCTTCGGCCACATCGGCACGATCGCACCCTCGCGCACGAACAGCGGGAGCGTGTCGAGCGGGGCGTGGTAACCGTTGACCGTGGTCGGGCCCCGGTAGGTGCGGCCGGTCCAGTAGTCGGTCCAGGTGCCCTTCGGCAGGTAGATGCCGTCACGGGTGTCGGAGTCCTGGTAGACCGGGGCCACGAGGAAGTCGGGGCCGGACAGGAACTCGTACTTCGCCTGGTCCGACAGGGTGCCCGGGTCGTCCGGGAACTCCAGCCACAGCGGACGCACCGCGCCGACACCGCTCTTCGCCGCCTCGGCCGACAGCGTGTACATGTACGGCAGCAGACGCTCCTTCAGCTGCAGGTACTTCCGGTTGATGGACGTGTACGGCTCACCGTCCAGCCAGGGCTGCTGGTCGGCGGGCTTCTTGGTCGTGAGGTCGGTGGCCCAGCCGTCCATGGTCATGATGGCCGGCAGGAACGCCTTCCACTGCAGGTCGCGGGCGTACATTGTGGGGTCGTGGCGGTAGATGCTGCCCACGTCACCGGTGTTGTAGGCGATACCGGACATGGTCGCACCGGCGTAGGTCGGGATCTGCCAGCGGATGTAGTCCCAGGACAGCTTCTGGTCGCCGCTCCACAGCACTCCGCAGCGCTGGGCGCCCGCCCAGGACACCGGCAGCCACACGAAGCCACGCGCGTCGCTGTTGTCCTCGATCCCCTTCTTCGCGGCGTCGCACGCGTCCAGCGCGAACTTGTAGCCGTTGCCGACCCAGGCCACGTCCAGCTTGGCCACCCGCTGACCCGCCTTGACCTGGTCGGCGAGCTTGTCGATGCCGTCCTGGGTCCACAGGCCGAGCTGGGCGTGGTGGTCCTGCAGCCCCTTGGCGGTCTGCTCCAGGTTCTCGTACCCGCAGCCATAGCCGTCGTTGACCAGCATCCAGCCGAGCGGCATCCGGTGCTCGGTGAACCCGTCGGCGATCTTCAGCGCGTCCAGGGTGTGCCGTTCACCGCGATTGGCGTTGTGCAGGTAGCAGTCGGAGTCGCCGGGTTCGAGGCCGTACACCGGTGGCATGAAGGGCTTGCCCACCAGCGCCGTGTACTTCCCGATGACCTGCTTGGCGTCCCCGAGGAAGTAGTAGGCGTCCAGGCGCCGTTCCTGCTGGCCCGTGGTCACCGGTGAGCCGAAGGTGTAGACGCCCGGTGCGAAGGTATTGCGGAAGACGCCGTAGCCCGCGCTGGAGAGATAGAACGGCTGGGAGTTGTTGTAGCCGCCCTCGTCCCAGTCGAAGCTGTTGGACACATACATCGTCTGCCCGCGGTGCGAGAAGCTGCCGTTCTGCTCGCCGCCGCCGAAGAACTGCTCGTCCGCGCCCCGCACCAGGCTCTGCCGCATCCCGCCGGTCGACCAGCGCAGCGGCTTGTCCTCCTGCCAGATCCGGGTGCGGTTGTCGGGCTTGTACAGCCCGAAGCGCAGCGGGCTCTTGTACACGCGCAGCACCGCCTGCGGGGAGCGGATGCCGTAGTAGTCGCCGGCGTCGAAGGAGGAGGTGCGCCGCTCCGGGGCGGGCCGCTCGCGCACGATGGCGGTGCCCGCCGGATCGCTCAGCGAGCCGGACGGGTCGGCCTGCAGACGCAGCTGACCTCCCGTCAGGAAATCCGCCTGCGCCGTGAGTTGACCGGCCCTGATGGTGTAGGAGCCGTCGCCGCCCGAGAAGGATGTGAGATCGCCGGCGTCCGTGGTGGCGGGCAGGTACGCGATGCCCGTGAAGGAGTTGTCGTGCACGTCGTAGGGCACGACCACCACGTGGTACGTCCCCGACGCCCGCGGGATCACCGTGGCCTCGGGGTCGGCGGTGCCCGCGCTGGACGCGACCTGCTTGCCGTGGTCGTCGTAGACGTACAGGTCGAAGTCGTCGGAGGGCTTCTCCCACTTGATCGACAGCGGGACGCCGCCCTCGGGGTTGTCGTCCCAGTAGCCGTCCGGCACCGAGACGGACAGGTCGAAGCGGTCGCAGACCTTGTTGTCGGGGTCGGCGGCCGGGTCGGGACAGCTCTCGGTGCCCCCGCCGGTGCCCTTGGCGTAGACCGGGCTCTGCCAGCTGACGCTGCTGTGGGCGGGGTCGAGTACCGCGCCGGAGGCGGTTGCGGCGGCCCGGGCGGGCACCGGGGCGGCGAGCACGGTACCCGCCAGGGCGGTCGCCAGCCCCAGCGGTACCCAGGCCGGCCACGGCACACGGTGGCGCAGTCTTCGCGGTCTTTGCACGGCGGAACAGCTCCCCTCGCAGCACTGCGGACTGACTGTTCTTGCTCTTCATGCTCACAAGCGCTCGAAATGAGCTTGAATCAAGCAACTTCGAGCAACTTCAAGCAGGAGACTCGGGGTTGACGCAAGTTCATGTCAAGAGCGCGGGCCCGGAACCCGGCCGGACACGGGCCCGGAACCCGGCCGGACACGGGCCCGGAACCCGGCCGGACACGGGCCCGGAACCCAGCCGGACACGCCGAAGGCCGGCCCCCTCGACAACGGGGCCGGCCTTCGGACGCGGCTGGTTCAGCCTGCGTTCTTCCGGAGCACGATCTGGGTCTGCGTGGTCTGGCCGACCAGCCGGTCCCGGTCGTCGCGCAGGTCCGTCTGCACCACCAGGAGCGTGCCGCCGCGGTGCAGCGGTCGGGCGGTGGCATGGACGTGCCCGGCGGTGACCGCCCGCAGGAAGTTGGTCTTGGACTCCACCGTCGAGGTACCGGTCGCCCCCTCCGGGAGGTTGAGGTAGGCGCACACCGCCCCGACGCTGTCCGCCAGCGCCATCAGGGCGCCACCGTGCAGGGCACCGCCCGCCGTACACACCTCCGGCGACCAGGCCAGGGAGCCGACGGTGCGCTCGGCGGTGGCCTCCTTCAGCTCGATGCCCAGGCCGGCCGCGAAGGGCATGGCGGCCAGCAACTCGGTGGGCTCGGGGAGGCTGTGCCGGGGGGTGGTCGACATGGCGTACCGCCTTTCGTGTGGGCCACGATGATCAGGCAGTGTGCCAGTCGGTCCCCGGACGGCTCCTGCGGCATGGCGCGTTTCAGGACACCGCCACCGACGCCCCGGCCGCCGTCCGCCATCTCAGCTCGTTATGTTAACGGTGGCGCCGGAGTCGGCGACGGTGCGCACGGTCAGCGCGCCGCATCCGCTGGAGGCGCCGGTGACCAGGAACGTTCGGGGAGTGTCTGACCAGTGGACGCGGGCCCCATCACGGCTTCGTGCACCGCTGGTTCAGCGAACCCGGCGCCTCGCGGCATCTGCCGTGGTGATCGGCCCCCAGGACCTGAGCGCCACGCCGGAGCGGCCGGGGCGCCGGCGCCGCTGAGACAGCCGGCCCGGAAGTGCACCGGACTTGTCACGATGTCGGCAGACCCGTGGCGGATCATCCGTCGCCTGAGGCACCCTTGACAGTGTGCGCCCGGTTTCGCGACGTTTGAGCAGTCGCGCGCGGAGGGGATGCGGCGCACTTCGGAACCAGTGGCAGGACGCGCCCGGCGCGTCATGGGGGGAGCGGTCGCCCATGCGATCCATCAGCCGTGATCCACACGCCTCACCGGCCCGTGCCGCCTCGGGCACACCGCTTGCGGAGCCCGCGGAAGGACGGTCGAACTGAGGTGGAGATCAGCATCCACAGACCCGGCGAGCTGACGCCCGAGCTGCGCGGGGCCTGGCACCGCGCGATGGACGACTCGCCCGAGTACTCCAACCCCTTCCTCGCACCGGAGTTCGCGATCGGCGTCGGACGGTACCGGCGCGGGGTGCGGGTGGCGGTGCTGCGCGAGGGCGGACAACCGGCCGGGTTCTTCCCCTACGAGCGCGGGCCGTTCGGCACCGGACGGGCCATCGGGCTCGGACTGTCCGACTGCCAGGCCCTCGTGCACCGGCCCGGCGTCACCTGGAACGCGGAGGAACTGCTGCGGGCCTGCGGGCTCAGCATCTTCGAGTTCGACCATCTCGTCCAGGAGCAGCGGCCGTTCGCACCGCACGTCACGGGCACCTTCGCCTCCCCGGTGATCGATGTGAAGCCCGGCGACGGCGGCTACTCGGAGTGGCTGCGCGGCACCTACCCGGGCCTGGCCAAGACCACGCTGAAGAAGGAACGACGGCTCGGCCGGGACATCGGCGAGGTGCGGTTCGAGTTCGACGAGCGCGACCCGGAGGTGCTGCGCACCCTGATGCGGTGGAAGTCCGCGCAGTACCGCAGGACCGGCCGCATGGACCGGTTCTCCCGGCCGTGGATCGTCGGCCTGGTCGACCATCTCTTCCGCGTCCGCGAGGAGCACTTCACGGGCGTGCTGTCCGTGCTCTATGCGGGGGAGCGTCCGGTCGCCGCCCACTTCGGCCCCCGGTCGAGTAGCGTGCTGGCGGCCTGGTTCACCGCCTACGACCCCGAACTGCACTACTATTCACCGGGGTTGATGATGCATCTGCGGACCGCCGAGGCGGCGGCGCGGCACGGGGTGACCCTCGTGGACCTCGGGCGCGGCGACAAGGAGTACAAGGACTGGCTCAAGACCCGTGAACTGCGGGTCGCCGAGGGCTTCGCGGCCCGCCCGCACCCGGTGGCGCTCGCTCAGCGGCTGTGGCGCAGGCCGGTGCGGGGGCTGCGGAACACGGTCAACGCCCATCCGCGGCTGCGCGAGCCGGCCGACCGGCTGCTGAGGACGGCCGGCAGGTGGCGCACTCAGGGCCTGGCGACTCCCCCCGCCGCCCGGAAAAACCGCCTTCCGGAACGGTAGCGCTGGCAGGTCCTCGTCAAGATTTCGCCAAATGGCGGAAGTTATTCCGTCGGCGTGATCGGGTCTCCTGCGTCGGCCGTGTCGATGCCTTTCGGGAGGTCCCTGGTGTCCGAACCAACCCGCAGAAGACGGTGGTTCACCCTCTGCGCGCTCACCGCGTCCGCCGCACTGGTCGCGATTCCCCCCTCCGCCGCCTCGGGGCGCTCGGTGAGCCCCTTCGGTGTGCGGGTCACCGGCCAACTCGCCAAGGAGCGCGAGCAGTCGGTGGGTGCCATGTCGCCGCACGCCGCGGCGGACGCCGGCGACGACGGGAACGAGGCGGACGAGATCGCCGAGGGCGCGGACCAGTACGCCGAGGCCCGCACCTCGCCGGGTGTCGTCGCGCCGGGCGCGTACGGCGCCGCCTGGCACGACCTCACCAACCTCAGGAGTACGGGCGGCAACTGGCGCAACATCACCGATCTGCCGTACAACTCCGACGACCCGCGCTACCGCGACATCGACTCCAACTCCAGTGGCGGAGGCGGGAACGTCACCGGGCGTATGGCTGCGATCGCCGCCGACGACGACGGTTACGTCTACGCGGGCAGCGCCGGCGGCGGGGTGTGGCGCTCGCGCAGCGGGGGCGGCCACTGGCAGCCCATCAGCGACCGGCTGCCCGCCCAGTCCACCGGCGCCCTCGCCCTCGACGGCGCCGGCCGGCTCTGGCTGGGCACGGGCGAGGCGACCACCAACGCCGACGCCTACCTCGGCAGCGGCGTCTACGTCCTCACCCACCCGCACCACGGCACCTTCTCCGCCCGCAGCCGGGTCGGCGGCGACGAGCTGGAGAGCACCACCATCCACGAGCTGCGCTTCGGCGGCGACACGGTGTGGGCGGCCACCAGCAAGGGCGTGTGGAGCCACTCCACGAGGAAACTGAGCGGCCCCTGGAAGCTGGAGTACGCACCCAACCCCGACTTCCTGCCGGGCGGTTCGAAGGCCGACGACCCGAACGCGCCGTACAAGAACATCGCCAACGACATCGCCATCGACCCCAAGGACCCGTCCAAGGTGGTCCTTGCCGTCGGCTGGCGCAGCGGTGACGACTACAACGGCTTCTACACCAAGGTGAACGGCACCTGGACCCGGATCACCGGCGGCCTCGGTGACCTCCCGGCCGACGCCGGCAACGTCGGCAACGTCACCTTCGCCCGTTCCGCCGACGGCTCCCGCTACTACGCCATCGACCAGTCCCCGGAGCAGCTGAACACCAACCCGGACAGCGGCCTGGAGGGCATCTACGTCTCGAAGTCCGGCTCGCCGACCGGCCCCTGGACGAAGATCGCCGACTACAAGGGCCTCGCCGCCGACAACTCGGCGCTCACCACGGCCGGCTACATGCCCGGCGTCCAGGCCTGGTACAACCAGTTTCTCGCCGTCGACCCCAGCGACCCGCAGCACCTGTACGCCGGCCTGGAAGAGGTCTACGAGACCAAGGACAGCGGCAGCACCTGGTCCACCGTCGGCCCGTACTGGAACTTCACCTTCCCCTGCTGGAGCATCGACCCCGCCAAGCAGACGGGTGACTGCAACCCGACCACCCACTCCGACCAGCACGGTGTCGCGATCGGCAGCTACCACGGCAAGAGCTTCGTGTACGTCGGCAACGACGGCGGCGTCTACAGGCGCCCGGTGAACGGCGCCCAGGACGCCTCCGGCCACGCCACCGACTGGACGTCCCTCAACGACGGCACCATCGACACCCTCCAGTACTACTCCGTCGGCATCGGCAAGGACCTCGACCACGGCGGACTCTCCGTCACCGGCGGCCTGCAGGACAACGGCCAGTCGATCCTGCGCGGCGACGACAAGGTGATGGGCTCCAACTTCGGCGGCGACGGCGGCGACACCCTCACCGACCCCGCCAACGGCTGCAACATCGCCCAGGAGTACGTGTACCTCGCCGTCCAGGTCACCCAGAACTGCGCGGTCAACGACGGCAGTTGGACCACGGACGCGAGCAAGGCGACGTCGTACTCCGTCGCCCCGCCCGACAACGCCACCAGCGAGGCCCGCTTCATCGCCCCGCTCGCCGCGGACACGAAGGACGGCAACACCTGGGTCGCCGGCGGCCGGCACGTCTGGGTCCAGACCCACGGCTACGCCATCCGCAGCGGCAAGGAGTGGACCAGCGTCCACGACTTCGGCGCGGGCCGGGTCACGACCGCCGTGGCCGCCTCCGGCGGGAAGATCTACGCGGCCTGGTGCGGCCCGTGCAACAACCAGGGCTTCGCCCGCGGCATCGCCGTCGGCAACGCGGACGGCACCGGCTGGCACGACATCAGCCTGCCCGTCGACGGCACCGTACCCAACCGCTACCTCAGCGGCTTCGCCGTGGACCCGCACAACGCCGACCACGTCTTCCTCGCCGTCAACGGCTTCTCCCGGCACTGGACCGAGGGCCCCGGCGCCGGCGTCGGCCATGTCTTCGAGTCCACCGACGGCGGGACGACCTGGAAGGACATCTCGGCCAACCTGCCCGACGTGCCGGCCAACTCCGCGCTGGTGACGGCGGACGGCGGCCTCGCCGTCGCCACCGACCTCGGCGTCGTCTACCGTGCGCCGGGCCGCACCACCTGGCAGCGCATCGGCAGCCTGCCGGCCGTCGCCGTGCTCCAGCTCAAGGCGAGCCCCGACGGCGGCACCCTGTACGCCGCCACGCACGGCCGCGGGATCTACACCGTCAAGGTGTGCGACCTCCGCTGACCTGCCGCTGATCATCGCTGATCAGGAGGGGTGACTCCCGGGCCGTCGGGGGTCACCCCTGCTGCGCGTATAGCACCACTTCCAGGTCGAGCGTGAAGACCGGGCGCGCGGCGCCGGCCACATCCGGCGCCTTGGCCGCCGCGGTGACCTGCGCCGTACCGCCCCGGGTGCCCGCGCAGCGCAGGGTGGCGTGCGCGGTGCCGTCTTCGTCCACCCGCCAGCCGGACGCCACCACGAGCGCGGGCGCCGAACTCAGCACGCTTGTCCAGCGCTTGTCGTCCAGGCGTGGTCGCAGGGTGAGGGTCACGACCGTCCCGGGACGCACACACAGCCGGCGCCGGACCGGGTCGCCGGGGACCACGGAAACCTCAGCGTGCCCGGCGCGGCAGGACGCCGGGCGACCGGAGGAGGGCGGAGCCGCCCCGCCGGGGGACGCGGTGCCGCCCGGGGAGGGTGAGCCGCTCGGCGCCCCCGAGGCGCCGGGCGACTCCGACGGCCGTACCGAAGGCGCGGGCCGCGCCGACCCGCTCCCCGGCGCTCCGGTACCCGCACCCGCCCCGCGACCCGCCGACGCCCCGCACCCCGCCAGAACGACGACAGCGGCGATCGCACATCCACCGGCCCACCACCGCATCCCGAGCCACCTCCCGGCCTCCTGGTACGCCTCCCAGGATGCCTCAACCGCCGCCGCGGACGGCCCGCCCGACCTCCGTGCGCAGCGTCACGAACCCGGGCAGGCTCCGCGTGGTGAGCTGGTCGCGTTCGCTGGGCAGGTCGACCGGCAGGTCGCGGACGACGCGGGAGCCGGGGCCGGGGGAGAGGACGACGACGCGGTCACCGACGTACACGCTCTCGTCGATGTCGTGGGTGACGAAGACGATGGTCGTGTCGTTCGTCCGGTGGACCTGAAGCAGCAGGTCCTCCAGGTCCTCGCGGGTGCCCGCGTCCAGCGAGCCGAACGGCTCGTCCATGAGCAGCAGGGAGGGCCGGCAGACCAGGGCGCGGGCGATGGCGACACGCTGCTGCATGCCGCCGGACAGCTCCCGGGGACGGCGCCGGGCGACCCCGTGCAGCCCGACCCGTTCGAGGATCGTCTCGGCCTCGGCCCGGCGGGCGGCGCGGGCAAGACCCAGGCGGCGCAGCGGCAGGGCCACGTTGTCGCGGACCGTGAGCCAGGGCAGCAGCGAGCGGCCGTACTCCTGGAAGACGACCGCGAGCCGTTCCGGCACGCCCGTCACCGCCGTCCCGTCGATCGTGACCGTGCCCTCCTGCACGGGCAGCAGCCCGGCGATGGTGCGCAGCAGGGTGGACTTGCCGCACCCGGAGGGGCCGACCACGCTGAGAAGCTGCCCGTCCGGCACGGTCAGGGTGATGCCGTCCAGGACGCGGGTGTCGCCGAAGTGCGGGCTGACGGAGTCGAGTCGCAGCATCCCTCACCCGGCCCAGGGCTCGTACAGGGTGCCCGCGCTGCCGGTGACCCGCAGGTGCAGCAGGAAGGGGCCGGAGTCGTCGCCCCGGCCCAGGGCGTGGTCCAGCGCGGCCGGCAGCTCCTCGGGGTGTTCGGCGCGGGTCGCCGGGCAGCCCAAGGACTCCGCGAGGCCGGCGAAGTCGATGCCCGTGATGTCCGTGCCGGGGACGGGCGCGATGCCGATCCGGCGGCCGAGCGCCCGCACGGCCGCGTAACCGCCGTTGTCCAGCAGGACGTAGGTGACCGGGGCCGAGTGCCGGGCCGCGCTCCACAGGGCCTGCACCGAGTACAGCGCCGAGCCGTCGCCGACGACGCACACCACCCGGCGCCGGTCGGCGAGCGCCCGGCCCACCGCCAGCGGCAGACCCCAGCCGAGCGCCCCGCTGCCCGTGGTGAGGAAGCCGCCCCCCGACTCGACGGGCACGCGCGCGTGCAGCGTGTCGCGGTGGCTCGGTGCCTCCTCGACGAGGACCCGGTCGCGCGGCAGCCGGGCGCCCAGCAGGTCGAAGAACAACTCGGGGGTGATGCGCCCCTGGTGCCCTTGGGCGGGGGCCGGGGCGGGGGCCGGCCGCGGTAGGGGCGGGTCGCGGTCGGTCTCTTCCAGCAGCCCGGCGAGCCGTTCCAGGGCGGGCCGCAGGGTGGTGACGATGCTGGTCCCGGTGGGCAGCCAGGCGGCCTGGCCGGGGTCGCAGTCCAGGTGGAACAGCTCGGTGCCGGGTGCGAGCGGCGGGCCGCCGTCCGCCACGTGATAGGTGAACACCGGCGTGCCGAGGGCGATCACCACGTCGTACGGCGCGAGGCGCGCGGCCAGGTGACGGGCCACCGGCGGCAGGAACCCCTGGAACAGCGGATGCGACTCGGGGAAGCCGGAGCGCCCGGAGAGCGGGCTGATCCACACCCCGGCCCGGATCCGCTCGGCCAGTGTCCGGACCTGTTCCAGCGCGTCCTCGTCGTCCACTCCCGGCCCCACCACGAGTGCAGGGCGCGCGCACGCCTCCAGCCGGGCGGCGAGCGCGTCGAGGGCGTCCGGGGCGGCCGTGAACCCCGAACGCACCGTGCGGGGTGCGACGGGCTCGGCGGGCCGGTCCCAGTCGTCCTCGGGCACCGACACGAACACCGGGCCGCGTGGATGCGACATCGCGGTCCGGTACGCCTCGGCGAGCACGGCGGGCACGTCCTCGGCACGCTCCGGCTGGCGGGCGGACTTCACGTACGGGCGCGGGAACAGGGCCGGTTCGTCGGCGCCGAGGAACGGCCGCAACTGGATCAGGGAGCGGGCCTGTTGACCCGCCACGATCACCAGCGGCACCCGGTCGCGGTAGGCGTTGAAGACGGCACCGAGCGCGTGCCCCACCCCGCCGGCCGAGTGCAGGCTGACGAAGGCGGCCCGCCGGGTGCCGAGCGCGTGCCCGGCCGCCATGCCGACGGCGACGGACTCCTGCAGGCCCAGCACATAGGTGAAGTCGTCCGGCCAGTCGCGGAACATCCGCAGTTCCGTGGAGCCCGGATTGCCGAAGACCGTGGTCATGCCGGTGTCGCGCAGAAACCGTACGACCGCCTCGCGCACCGTGGCCGTCGTCATGCCGTCCTCCCTGCGGACGATCCGGGGCCGACGAGTCGCTTCTCGACCGCCAGCAGACCGGTGTTGAGGAGATACCCGAGCGCGCCGAGCAGCAGCAGCGCCGACCACACCGTGAGCAGGTCGGAGCGGGTCTGGGCGTCGGTGAGCGTGAAGCCGATCCCGTTGTCACTGCCCGGCAGCAGCTCCGAGAACACCATCAGGATCAGGCACAGCGAGAGGCTGAGCCGCAGCCCCGCGAAGATCCGGGGCAGCGCCGAGGGCAGGACCAGGAACCACAGCCGTTCGGGCGCCGTCAGCCGCAGCACCGCCGCCACCTCGAGCCGCAGCGGGTCGGTGGCCCGGGCGCCGTCGGCCGAGTTGACCAGCACCGGCCATACGGCGCTGAACGCGATCGACGCCACCTGCATGGGCGTACCGAAGTCGAAGACGACGACGAACACCGGCACCAGCGCGGGCGGCGGCACGGCCCGTGCGAACTGCAGGACCGGGTTGCACAGGGCGTACGCCCGCCGCGAGCGGCCCACCGTGATCCCGAGGGCGATCCCGGCGACGGCGGCGAGCGCGAACCCGGCCGCCATCCGGCCCAGGCTCGGCAGGATGGTGCTGACGGCGGCCGGGGTGAGGAACAGATGTCCGGGCGGCCCCGAGAACCACAGGTCGCGGGCGTGCCGGGCGATCCGCAGCGGCGGCGGGAAGTACACGCTGCCCCGGGCACGGGCGGCCAGCTCCCAGCAGGCGACGGCGACGAGGAGCACCGACCAGCGCAGGAGGAAGGGGACGGCGGTGGCCCGGGGCGGGCCGGATGCCGGGGCGGGCCGTGCGCCGCCCTGGGTCTTGGTCATGGCCGGCTCCGCGGCAAGGTCCGCGCCTCCGGGCGCGGTTCTTGGGCCCAGGCGAACAACCGCCGCTCCGCGCCGACCAGGAGGCCGTTGATCACCAGCCCGAGGGCGCCCGCCCACACCACCCCGGCCAGCACGTCCCGGGTGCCGTCCGTCTCCGTCTGGGCCTGGGCGATGAAGATGCCCAGACCCTGGCCGAAGCCGGAGAGGATCTCCGTCGCGACGGCCAGGATCAGGGCGATCGCGGCCGAGATCCGCACGCCGGCGGCGATGAACGGTGCGGTGGCCGGCAACTGCACCCGCAGCAGCACCGCGAGCCGCCCGAACCCGAAGGCGCGCAGGGTGTCCTTGGCCAGCGGATCCGTCTCGCCGAGCCCGTACACGGTGTTGAACAGCACCGGCCAGAGCGAGGCGTACGCGATCAGCGTCACCTCCGTCTGCGTGCCCGACCCGAGCAGCAGCGACACCAGCGGGATCAGCGCGACGGACGGCAGGGGCCGCAGAAACTCGATCACCGCGCGTACGGCCGCCTCGACCACCGGCACCGCGCCCAGCAGCAGCCCCAGCGGCACGGCGATCACACAGGCGAGCCCCAGGCCCAGTGCCCATGCCCGCAGGGTCACCCCGATCCCGTCGACGAAGCCCGGGTCTCCCGCCAACCGGGCGGCACGGGCGAGGACTTCGGAGGCGGGCGGCAGATAGCTGCGCCGTACGATCCCGGCCCGGGCGACCACCTCGCAGATTGCGAAGGCCCCGGCCGCGCCGAGCAGGCCGAGCAGCAGTTCCTGACGGCGTGTCATCCCGGGCGCGTCACTTCACCAGCAGGGGTGCCGGATCGACGTCCTTCTTCAACAGCCCCTGCGTGCGCATGAGCGTGATGAGACGGCGCAGTACGGCCGGGTCGGCGGTCGCCGGATAGGCGGGCAGATGGATCGACCTGGCCTGGTCCGTGGTCACCTTGGCGTACTTGGGCAGCTCCGTGCGAACCGCTCCCGGATCCTCGGCGGCGAGCTTGGAGGCCGCCTCGACGGCACGCCGGAAGCCCGCCGCGGCCTTCGGGTTCTTCTTCACGAAGCCGGCCGTGGTGATGTACCCGCTGGCGGGCAGGCCCCGCGCCGGCCCGGAGCCGCCGTCCAGCAGCACCCGCGCGCCCAACTCGCCCTGGACGGCGGTGTCGAAGGGCTCGACCGCGTGGGCGGCGTCCACCTGGCCCCGCTGCAGGGCCGGGCCCATCTGCGGGAACAGGATCTGCCGGTAGACGGGCCGGCCGGCGCCCCGGGCGTCGAGGATCGCGTTCAGGGTCAGGGACTGGATGTTGTTGAGGACGGCGACGGCGACCTTCCTGCCCGCGAGGTCGGCGGGCGACTTGAGCGCGGAGTCCCTGGGCACGAGGACGTCCATCATGTGCGGGGCGATCCGGACGCCCTCGGCGAGGATGCGCAGATCCAGGGTGCCCTTCTCGTACGCCTGGAAATAGGTGACGTAGTTCGCGCTCGCGATCACGTCCACCTGGCCCCTCAGCAGCGCGGGCAGCGCCTGGATGCTCTGCTGCACGGGCTGGATGCGCACGTCCAGGCCCTCCTTGGCGAACAGTCCGCGGTCCCGGGCCAGATAGAGGGCGGCGGAGTCGGTGAGCGGCAGCGCCGCCACGGTCAGCTGCTGCCGTCCGTCGGCGGAGTGCGACGTCCCGCCGCTGTCGCAGCCCGCCAGGAGGAGTGCCGCCGCGGCGACGAGCGCGGCGAGGCGTTTGGTGCCGGTCGTTCCCGGTCGTGATCGACGTAAAGGCATACGGGCATGACTACCCCGTATTTGTCATGATCGCTACAGTCTGCGAGAGGGGCGGCAGATCAGGCCCGCGGGCCGGCGATGCGCAGGGGTGTCGCCGAAGCGGGTGCCGCGGTGTCGGCGGCGCCGGTGACGTCCGTCCACCAGTCCGCGCCGTCCTCGATGTAACGCAGCAGCACGCCCTCGCGGATCGCCCAGGGGGAGACGACGGCCCCGCGCAGCCCCATCAGCTTGAGCGCCGTGTGCCCGACCACCGCTCCGGCCAGGCTCTGCCCGGCGCGTGGCACGGAGATCCCGGGCAGCTCGGCCCGCTCGGCGGCGGGCCGCGCGGCGAGGGTGCGGACGGCCTCGCGCAGATCCCGGCAGCGCATCTCCCGCTGCACGAACGGGCCGTGGCGCCCGGGCGCCGCCCCGCACAGCCGGCCCAGCTGCTGGAAGGTGCGGGAGCTGACCGCGGCGGTGCGCGGCCGTTCCCAGCGGATCCGCGAGGCCACGTCCCGCAGCTCGTGGCGGATCCGGCGGCGCAGCTCCTTCAGCTCCTCGGGCCCGGGCGGGTCCTGCACCTCGAGGTACTCCTGGGTGAGGCGCCGGGCGCCGAGCGGCAGGGACGCGGCGAAGTCGGGCAGCCTGCCCCGCCCGAAGGCCACCTCCAGGGAGCCGCCGCCGATGTCGAGCACCGCGAGCGGGCCGGCGTGCCAGCCCAGCCAGCGCCGGGCCGCCAGGAAGGTCAGCTCTGCCTCGGTCTCACCCGGCAGGGTGCACATCCGGATCCCGGTCCCGGCCGCGACCCGGCGCAGTACGTCCTGCCGGTTCGGGGCGGCGCGCACCACCGCGGTCGCGAAGGCCAGCGGCCCCGACGCATGCCATCTCCGAGCCGTGGCCCCCGCCGCGGCCACCGCCGTCAGCAGCCCCTCCACCGCCTCCTCGGCGATGGTGCCGTCCGGACCGACGTGTTCGGACAGGCGCAGCTTCCACTTGACGGTGTGCACCGGCAGCGGAACACCGTCCTCCGTATCCGCGATCACCAACCGAACCGTGTTCGACCCCGCGTCCAGCACGCTCACCCGCATGGCCGGGAAGTACCCACTTTCCCGAAAGGAACCCGCCATTCAGGGGGCGCCTGTGTGCACAGCGTCAGATGGTGTGACTCCCAGGAGCGGCTCGCGGGGCAGCCGGAGCGCGCCAGGCGCGAGCCGCGCACGGGCCGGAGGCCGGGGGATCGCCGTCCGCCGGCACGGTGCGCACACCGCCCTGCGCCCCCTGCGCCGGTCACCTCGCCCGCACCCTTCGGCACCAGTCCGGATCCTGTCCTGATCCCAGCCCCCGGCCCCCCACCTCGCCCGCCCCTGCCCTTAGATGGTCACCACCACTGTCGGCGCGAGGAGCGGCACTTGAGCGGGACGGACGCGACGAGGGTCCTGGTGATCGGCGGCGGCATCGCGGGGACCGCGGCCGCGCTCGGCCTGCACAAGGCCGGACACGATGTCACCGTCTACGAGGCGCACCCCGACACGGCCGAGGACATCGGGGCGTTCCTGACCCTGGCGAGCAACGGAATGCGCGCCCTGGCCCAGCTCGACGCCGCGGACGCCGTCACGGCCGTCGGTTTTCCGCTGACTTCGCTGCGGCTGCTCGACAGCGACGGCACCGAGCTGACGCACGCACCGCTCGGCGAGGTCGCCGAACCCGGGCTGCGGTACCGCTGCCTGCGCCGCGGCGAGCTGAACGCGGCCCTGCAGCAGGAGGCGGCCCGGCGCGGCATCCGCCTGCGCCACGGCGCCCGTCTGGTCGCCGTCACGGACGGCCCGCACGGCGTCATCGCCCGGTTCGCCGACGGCACGTCGGCCCACGGAGGCCTCCTGGTCGGCGCCGACGGGCTGAACTCCACCGTCCGCCGGCTCCTCACCCCGGCTGTCCGGCCCGTGTACGCGGGCCAGCGGATCTTCTACGGCTACACCGGCACCGCCGCCGGCGCGGACGGCACCGGCGTCATCACTTTCGTCCGGGGCAGCGAGACCACGTTCGGACACGCGGTCTCGCCCGCTGGGCAGACGTACTGGTTCGCCCGCGTGAGCACCGAACCGCTCCCCGTCGGCGGCTCCGCGCACCGCGCCCCCTGGCGCGAGGAACTGCTGCCGCTGCTGCGCAAGGACGCCACACCCGCCGCGGACATCGTCGCCGCCTCCCAGGGGCCTGTCATGGTCACCAACGCCACCGAGATGCTGCTCGGCGCTGCCTGGCACCGGGGACGCGTCCTCCTCATCGGCGACGCGGCCCACGCGGCCTCCCCGGCGACCGGCCAGGGAGCCTCGATGGCCCTGGAGGACGCCGTCGTCCTCGCCAAGGCGCTGCGCGACCTGCCCGGCGCACCGGCCGCTTTCGCCGCCTACGAGCGGCACCGGCGCCCACGGGTGGAGCACAACATCACCGTCAGCGGCGGCATCTCCCGCGGCGGCGGAAACTCGTCCCGCCCGGGCCCGGTCGTGGCTCGTCCTGCTGAGCCGGACGAGGCGCTCGTCCGCCAACTCGACTGGGACAGCCCGCTGTCCGCGGCCCCGCCTGAGGAGAGCTGACCGGGGGCGTTGGCGGGGAGGTGCGCGTGGGAGTGCACGAGGTGGAGCACGACATCCCTGTCAGCGGTGGTGTATCCGGCGGCGGAAACTCGTCCCGCCCGGGCCCGGTCGTGGCTCGTCCTGCTGAGCCGGACGAGGCGCTCGTCCGCCAACTCGACTGGGACAGCCCGCTGTCCGCGGCCCCGCCTGAGGAGAGCTGACCGGGGGCGTCGGCGGGGAGGTGCGCGTGGGAGTGCACGAGGTGGAGCACGACATCCCTGTCAGCGGTGGTGTATCCGGCGGCGGAAACTCGTCCCGCCCGGGCCCGGTCGTGGCTCGTCCTGCTGAGCCGGACGAGGCGCTCGTCCGCCAACTCGACTGGGACAGCCCGCTGTCCGCGGCCCCGCCCGAGGAGAGCTGACCCGGGGGCGTCGGCGGGGCAGGTGCGTGAAAGTGCAAGAGGCGGAGCACTGGAGTCCATTGCCGGGGAAACCGCCGGGCCGGATCGTTCCGTGGGACCGGCCCTTCGGAACCTTCGGCACCAAGGAGCACAGTTGCGACTCTTGAGCAGAGCAGGCGGCGCGGCGGCCGCGACCGCCGCCCTGGTCCTGGGCGGTGGCACCGCGTCCCCGGCACCGGCCGCCACAGCGGCCGACGCCGGCTACACCGTGACCGTGGGGACCCCGGTGCCCTTCACCCACCCCACGGACACCCCCGCCAGTCCCTACCTCGACCGGGACGGCACCTTCCACTACCAGCAGTCCGCCGCCCTGTACGGCGCCAAGGACCCGCGCACCTGGGACTTCTACACCGGCACGGACTTCGACACCGCGACCTTCGACAAGGCCCTGAGCAAGGCGGTGAACCCGGCCAACCCCGCCGACCGCAACGACGACACCACCTGGCGCTGCAACAACAACCCCACCGGGAGGGAGGCGACGTACGCGCCGAGCGGCTCCGGCTACGCCCAGAAGAACTACTGCGACCTGTCCGGGGTGTGGGTCGACCCCGACACCGGCGACTGGTACGGCCTGGTGCACAACGAGTTCACCCCGCAGCCCTTCGGTGACGGACTGCACTACGACGCCATCGACTACGCCGTCTCCACCGACCGGGGCCGCACTTGGACCATCCAGGACCACGTGCTCACGTCCCCCTACAGCACCGAGCGCGGGGACACGACGGCCTTCCCCAACCAGACGTACTCCTACGGCGACGGCGACCAGCGCCTCTTCGTCGACACCGCCTCCGGCTACTTCTACGTCTATTACGGCTCCCGGATCATCGACAAGAGCGGCGGCTGGAAGGCGTTCTACGAGCACGTGGCCCGCGCCCCGATCTCCGCCAAGATGGCACCCGGCTCCTGGCGCAAGTGGTACGACGGCGGCTGGTCCCAGCCCGGTACCGGCGGCAAGGAGAGCAACATCGTCCCCGTGGACGCCGATCACCCCACCGGCTACACCCCCGCCTCCGCCGAGTACGACCCGGCCAACACCGGCACCGCCGCCCAGCAGATCGCGGCGGGCCTCATGCCGCCGACCTCGCCGCTGTTCGTCATGAACATCGCCTACGACGCCCATCTCGGGCTGTACATCGGCGAACCGCAGGCCGTCGACCAGAGCGGGAACTCACCGCAGTACCTCTACGCCACCGACGACCTCGCGACCCAGAAGTGGCGCCTGATCGGGGACACCGGCAGCTACACCAACGCCTCCTGGTACCGCTGGTTCCTCGACAGCGCCAACCGCACCAGCTCCACGATCGTCGGCAGGTCCTTCCGCTCCTACTGCGCCTTCGGCTGCGCGCACGACGCCTCCGGCGAGTACGTCGACATCACCGTGGACTCCTCCGCACCCGCGGCCGCGCCGATGGACACGAGCCGCGGCTACCGCATCGCGAGCGGCACCGGCCGCATCCTCGCCCAGGCGGCCGCCGGCACCGGCACCACCTCGCTGGCGCGGCCCAGCGGATCCGGCCGCGACATCTGGATCTTCACCCCGACCGGCGACGGCGCCTTCACCCTCACCAACGCCGCGAGCGGCCGGCTGCTCGCCGTCGACTCGTCCTCCACCGCCGGCCGCGCCTGGGGCGCCAGGCCCACCGTCACGGCGGCACGGGCCGGCCGGCCCTCGGTCGGCCAGCAGTGGTTCGTGATCCCGAACGCATCCGGCGGCACCTACCGTCTGGTCAACCGCTACAGCGGACTCGTGGTCGGCCTCTCCGGCACCTCCGGCCGGCTCGCCGAGACCACGCCGGTGCGCACCTGGACGGACCGCAGCGGAAGTTCCGTCGGCGCGGGGCGCTCCGCTGCCGAACAGACGCTGTCCCTCAGCGCCACCGGATACACACGCCGCTGACCGAACCGGTCCCGGCCCGCGCGGGCGCTCCCCGGCCGCGCGGGCCCGCCCCCGCCCCGTGTCCGGGGGCTTGCCCGTGGTTATCCTGCGCCCATGTCGATCACCAACGGGGATTCCGACGCCCAACTGGCCGTGCGCGCGGCCCAGGCGGGCGCAGCCGTGGTCCGTGACCTCTACGGCAGCCGGCTCGAGCGCCACGACAAGTCCGCCGGCGACTTCGCGACCGAGGCGGACCTCGCCGCCGAGCGGGCCATCCTGGACGTACTGCGCGCCGCCCGCCCCCACGACGCCGCGACCGGCGAGGAGAGCGGACCATCCGGCGCCGCCGACGCCCACCGCCGCTGGCTCGTCGACCCGCTGTGCGGCACCCTCAACTACGCGGTGCGGAACATGCTCGTCGGCGTGAACGTCGCCCTGCGGGAGGGAGCCGACGTCACGGCCGCCGCCACCGCAGACCCGTTCAGCGGCGAGGTGTTCTGGACCGACGGAACGGTGGCCCGGGTGCGCAGGGACGGCCACGACGAGCGGCTGACACCCTGGGCCGGGTCCGCGCTCGTGGACGTCAACCTCGACCCGCCCTTCCCCAACGCCCCCGGCTTCCGGGCGGTCCGCCTCCTCGCGGACCCGGGCTTCGCCGGGCGGTTCCGGCCCCGGGTCATCTCCAGCACCCTCGCGGTGGCCTGGGTGGCTGCCGGGCGCCGGGCCGCCTATGTCACCGACGGCGACCTGCGCGACAGCGTGCACTTCGCGGCGGGGATCGCCCTGTGCCGGGCGGCCGGCTGCACGGTGACCGGCCTGGACGGCGAGCCCGTGCTCAGCGGAGCGGGCGGACTCGTCGCGGCGGCCGACGCGGACACCCACGCCGCACTGATCGACCTCATCAATCACCAGAAGCGCGAGGGGAGTTAGCCCAGAGGCCGAAATGAATGCCCGTCAAGGACCTGAAGAACGCGGTCAGTTCGCCGGACCCCGGGGCGCCGCCACGGTCCTGGAGCAGCTCACCCGACTGCTCGGCTTCCATCGGGTCCGGGACCGCTTCGCGTCTACCGCCTGACGGCCTGACGCGACAGCTACCGGGCCGGACGGCGGAACAGGGCCGTCCACAGGAAGTCCTGGCCGAACAGCGCGGAGTCCGCCGGTTCCTGCCGCATGGCGCGCAGTTCGACCTCCTGGAGATCGCAGAAGATCCGGCGCAGTGACTCGGGGGTGTAGGCGAGACCGCCGTGCAGGCCGGGCTCGCGGTAGAAGGCCGCGTCGGGGAGCTCGGAGCCCATCCGCCCGGCGGCGAAGCAGGTGAGGGAGAAGTACCCGCCCGGCGCCAGTACGCGTTCCAGCAGCGCGAGGTGGCTGACCCGGCGGTGCGGTGGCAGGTGGTGGAAGCAGCCGGAGTCGTGGACGAGGTCGTAGGGGCCGTGCAGCGCCGCTTCGGCGCCCGCGGTCAGGGCGAAGGCGTCACCGCAGTGGAACCGCACGGCGCCCCCGGTGCCCGGGGCCTCCCGCGCGCGCTCCTCGGCCCAGGCGATCGCGGCGGGCGAGAGATCGACGGCGTCCACGTCGAAGCCCTGCGCGGCGAGGTACAACGCGTTACGGCCGGGGCCGCAGCCCAGGTCGAGGGCTCGCCCCGGCCTGATGAGACCGCGTTCCACGTAGGCCACCAGGCTCTCGTCCGGCTTCGCCGCGAAGAACGGCACCGGTTTGTCCCGTGTCGTATAGAAGTCGTCCCACCACGCGGCCGCGCCCTGTGTCCACCGGTCGGCCTCCGGTGCGAACAGCCCGTCCAGAAGTCGCAGTACGTCTTCCACCGTGCGGATGTCCCGGTCCATCCGGCCCCCTTTCCCGTGGCCACAACCTAGGGACGGGGGCGGCGGAATACCAGGCGGCGGTGCCCGGCCCGAGGGCACCGGTGGGCGTCAGGGTGGACGGGGAGGGGAGGCCGGGGGACCCCCCTTCGGAGGTCCGCCGGCAGGCCTTCCGGGCCCCACCACGCCCCGGCACGCGGCCTTCCCAGATCGAGCCGAGGGCACTTTTTTCGGCCGCGTGCCCCAGGGTGCCTCCCCCGGTCGCGGGAGCGGCTCAGTCGCGGGTGGCGGCCGGTGCCTCGGGGCGGGCCTCGGCCGCATCCGGCTGGGCGGCCGGGCGGCGGCGCCGGCGCAGCAGCAGGCGTCTCGCCGGGCGCTCCACCCCCTCGTACAGGAGCCAGGACAGCCCGAGCGACACCGTGAACACGGTCGTGGTGACCGCGACCCCCGCCAGCAGCCCGAAGTGCGGCTTCGTTCCGAGCAACTGCGTGGCGGCCCGGATCACCAGCAGATGGATCATGTAGAAGGCGAACGACAGCTCGCCGAGCCGCACCAGCCGCCGGCGCCGCCACAGCGAGGGCAGCCCCTGCATGTCAGCGACGGCCGCGGCCGGGATGAGCAGCGTGAACCCGGCGATGGTGCACATGGTGGCGGAGTAGCCGGGCGCGACCTGCGGGACGAGGAAGTAGCCGATGATCGCCAGGGCGAGCGAGGCCTCGAGACCGGGCCCGCGCCACCGGTCGAGCAGCACCAGCCGCGCGGTCACCGCACCGAGGACGAACTCGGGCAGCCGGGCCGCCGGGAAGGAGTACAGCGCGTACGTCCACCAGTGGTGGGCGTCCGCCCAGGCCAGCACCACGACCGCCACCACCGACAGAGCGCCCAGCGCGGCCGAGGCACGCGCGCCGAGCCGGCGCAGCAGCAGGAACAGCAGCGGGAAGGCGGCGTAGAAGAACGCCTCGCAGCCGAGGGACCAGCTGACCGGGTTCAGTGTCTGCCACCAGGGACGCCACCAGGGATGCAGCAGCAGCGCATTGGACAGTGCCTGCTTCGGCGTCGGCCTCGGCTGGCCGGCCAGCGTGTACGCCATGACCAGGGCGACGGCCAGGGTGACCAGGTGGACCGGATAGATGCGCGCGATGCGTCGTCTCCAGAAGGCCAGCGCGCGGTCACGAGGCCGCGCCGACCAGGTCAGGACGAAGCCGGACAACACGAAGAAGAACGACACACCGGTGGCACCGGCGCCGAAGCCCCAGTACACGAGGCGGCCACCGGTGCCTCCGAAGTAGCCGAAGTTGTTCACGTGGAGTCCGAACACCAGCAGCGCCGCCATCCACCGCAGCCCCGTGAGGGAGGGCAGCGAGGGCGTGGCGGCGGCTGGGGAGTCCCGGGCGGTCGCGTCGCCGGGACGGGTGTGCGGCGTCGTCCGGAACGTCCGGGTCGTCGCCGTTGTCATCGAATCACCTGCCGGAGAGGATTGGCGTGGGGCATGAAGGGGTACCTTGCCCGTTCACCCCGAGTCCATCACGTCACATGGCAAACGTCACACTCGCTGCCGAACGACAGACTCCCCCGTATGCCACGGAGGGCCGGACCGGGTGCACCCGTACGAGTGATGTCCCACACATCTCCTTGATCAGCCCGCGGCGAGTTCCTTCGTGATCCGCTCCAGCATGAACGCCGAGGACGCCCGGGCCCGTTCCTCCCAGGCGAACACACAGGCCGTGGCCGCACCGTCGAACTTCAGCTCCCGCAGCGTGCCGAAGAACGCCCCCCAGTCGACCTCGCCCTGGCCGATGTCGCGGTGCTGGTGGATCCGGGCCGGGGTGCCGGGCGGGTTGAGGATGTAGCGCAGGCCGGAGGAGCCCTTGTGGTTGAAGGAGTCCGCGATGTGCACGTGCTGCAGCTTGTCGCCCGCGTAGCGCATCATCGCCGCGATGTCCGCCGTCGGGTCCGAACCCGACAGATGGAAGGAGTGCGGGGCGCAGTACAGGTAGTTCACCCACGGCTTGTTGACAGCGCGGACCAGGTCGACCGCGGGCGTGTTCTCCTCGCAGAAGTCGTCCGGGTGCGCCTCCAGGTTCAGCGCGATGCCCTCCCGCTCGAGCAGCGGCAGCAACTCCTCCAGCGAGCGCCAGAACGCGGCCTCGCTCTGCGCGGCCCGCTCGGGACGGCCGTTGAACTCCGAGTTCATCAGCGGGCATTCGAGGTCCACGGTGATCTCGATCATCCGCCTCCAGCAGCGGACGGCCGCCTGCCGCTCGGTCTCGTCGGGCGAGGACCACTTGTACAGCGGCAGCACGGAGGACAGCGTGACCCCGTGGTCGCGCAGGGACTTCTTCAGCTCCGCGACGCGCACGTCGTCCGCCCGCGGGTGCAGGAAGAACGGCATGAAGTCGTCACGCGGGAACAACTCGATGTACTCGTAACCGAGTTCGGCCACCGTGCGCACCATGTCGTCGATCGGCAGGGCACGGAACATGTACGGGTCGATGGCGATCTTCACGCGGCACCTCCGTAGAAGGCGGGGCGGGGCTTGATGTCGGTGGCGACGACGCGCCCCGACTCCAGGGCCTCGACGGTCGCGCCGGTGATCACGGTGGCGGCGTAGCCGTCCCAGGCCGACGGCCCGGTCGGCTCCTGGCCGGCGGCGAGGTTCGCGATCCACTCGCGGAACTCGGTGTCGAAGGCGTCCGCGAAGCGGCCCACCCGGTCCGTCGGCACCTCGGTGCTGTGCCGGCCGCCGGTGCGCACGGCGACGGAGGCGGGGTCGGGCAGTCGTACGAGCCCCTCCTCGCCGACCGCCTCGCACTGGATGTCGTAGCCGTACTGGCAGTTGACGAAGACCTCCAGGTCGATACGGACGCCCCTGGCGGTCTCGAAGAGCATGATCTGCGGATCCCTGAGGTGTTCGAACCGCTTGCTCGTGGCGCGCGGGGTGACCACCTGGGTGGAGACGATCTCGTCGTCCAGCAGCCAGCGCAGCACGTCCACCTCGTGCACCGCCGTGTCCAGGGCCGCCATCGCGGAGGTGTACGACTCCGGGACGGTCGGGTTGCGGTGGGCGCAGTGCACGATCAGCGGCGCGCCGATCCGGCCCGAGTCGACGACCTGCTTCAGCTGCCGGTAGCCGGCGTCGTAGCGGCGCACGAAGCCGACCTGCACCAGGCGGCGGCCGTGCTCCTGCTCCGCCTCGGTGATCCTCAGACAGTCCTCGGCGGTGGTGGCGAGCGGCTTCTCGCAGAACACCGGCTTTCCGGCGGCTATCGCGTTCAGCACGTGCTCGGCGTGGGTGGGGCCCCAGGACGTCACGAGCACGGCGTCCACGTCGTCCGCCGCGACCACGGCGGCGCCGTCGGGCAGCACCCGCGCGCCGGCCGGTGCCGCGGCCTCCTCGGCGCGGGCGGCGTCGATGTCCGTGACGGCGGTGACGCGGGCACCGGTGACGGTGCGGGTGAGGCGCCGGATGTGCTCTGTGCCGATCCAGCCGGCGCCGATGACTCCTACACGTACGGTCATGGTCAGTCCTCAACTGAGGTTCAGGAGAAACGCGCCCGGAGTTCGGCTTCCAGGGTTTCGAGGGTGCGGCCCCTGGTCTCGGGGACGCAGAGCCTGACGAAGGCGAGCGAGAAGATCCCGGCCACCACGAAGAGGAAGAAGGTGCCGGAGACACCGATGCCGGACATCAGGGACGGGAAGACCAGGCCGATGACGAAGTTCGTCAGCCACAGCACCACTGCCGCGACGCCCATGCCGAAGCCGCGCATCCGCATCGGGAAGATCTCCGACGGCATCAGCCAGGTCATCGGCGAGATCGCGCCCTGCTGGAAGGCGAGGAAGGTCACCGTCATGGCGAGCACCGCGTACGCGCGGCCGTCACCGGACGGCAGCACCAGCGAGAACACGCCGATCAACAACAGGGCGGCGGTCGTGCCCAGTTGACCTGTCATCAGCATCGGACGGCGGTTCACGCGGCCCAGCAGCCAGATGCCGACGAAGGTCGCCAGCACCGAGATGACACCGTTGGCGATGTTCGCGGTCAGTGCGCTGTCCGCGGCGAAACCGGCATCCGTGAGGATCTGCGTGCCGTAGTACATGATCGTGTTGACACCGGTGATCTGCTGCACGATCGCGATGCCGAAGCCGATGAACATCAGCTTGCGCACCCATGGCGTGGCCTTCATGTCCTGCCAGCCGCCCAGCTTCTCCTGCTCCTCCTTCACGGCCAGCGCCGAGACCTCGCTCAGCTCGGCCCGCGCACGCTGCTCGGAGCGGACCTGCTTCAGCCTGTTCTTGCAAGGAACCCCGGGTCTTCAGACCCGGGAGGAATTGCAATCCTGAGCTGGGCGGCGCGGAGCGCCGCCGCATCGCTTGGTAAAGCTCCCACGGCGGCGCCGCGCTCAGTCGGGCCGCTTCTGGTTCTCGATGTACTCCTTGACCACGGCCAGCGGTGCGCCACCGCAGGAGCAGGCGAAGTACGAGGGGGACCAGGAGTGTTCGCCGCACAGGTACTTGTTGATGTGATCGGGGAATTCCTGCCGTAGGCGCCGTGCGGAGACGCCTTTGAGGCTGCCGACGAGCCGGGACAGGGCGATGGACGGTGGATAGTGCACGAGCAGGTGTACGTGGTCACTCTCGCCGTTGAATTCCCGCAGCTCTGCGCCGAAGTCTTCGCACACTTTGCGCATGACCTCTTCGCAGCGCGTGAGGATCTGGCCGGTGAAGACCTTCCGCCGGTACTTGGGAGTGAAGACCAAGTGCGCGTGGAGGGTGTACGACGCTTCTCCCCCTGCGTACATCGGGGTTTGGTTCCCATCGCGGTGACATAGGTCAATGTTTATGGTCATTGGTATGAAACTCGTCGTGCAGGTGAAACTCACGCCGGATGCCGTGCAGGCACCGGCCATCGAGCGCACCTTGCACGCGGCGAACGAGGCCGCGAACTGGGTCTCGTCCGTAGCGTTCGACCGCTTGGGGCTCAAGGGCTCGGTTCGTGAGTTGCGCAAGCTGTGCTACGGCGAGCTGAAGGCCCACGGGTTCGGGGCCCAGGCGGCCCAGCATGTGATCAAACGGGTCGCCGACGCCTACACGACGCTGCGGGCCGGCATCAAGGCCGGGAACCTCGGCCCCGAGCACTCCAAGCGTCGCCGCAGGGCGGAGTCCAAGCCCATCGTCTTCCGCCCGGACGCGGCGCACACGTATGACGATCGCTGCCTGTCGTGGAACTACGACGCGCAGAGCGTGAGCATCTGGACTCTGGACGGACGGCTCAAGAACGTACAGTTCGCCTGCTCGCCCGGCACACTCAAGCAGCTCGCCGAGCACCGCAAGGGCGAAACGGACCTGATCGAACGGGACGGGAAGCTGTTCCTCGTCGCCACGATCGACATCCCAGAGCCGGAGGTGTTCGAGCCGAAGGGCTTCATCGGGGTGGACCGGGGCATCAACAACCTCGCCTCCACATCCGACGGGGACAACCACTCCGGGCGCCGTCTGGGCCGCTACCGCAGGTGGCAGGCCCGTAAGAAGGCCGAATTCCAGGCCAAACAGACCAGGAGTGCGAAACAGCTGCTGAAGAAGCGTGCCCGACGCGAGGCCCGGCACGCCACCCACATCAACCACAAGGTCTCCAAGACTGTCGTTGCTGTCGCCCAACGCACCGGACGCGGTATCGCCCTCGAAGAACCGCGAGCGGGTCACGGTTCCGCGCGACCAGCGAGCACGCCAGTCCTCCTGGCCGTTCCACCAACTCGGCGCGTTCGCCGCCTACAAGGCCAAACGCGCCGGAGTCCCGTTCGTCGAGGTGGACCCGGCCTACACCTCGCAGCGCTGCCCGCGCTGCGGCCACACCGAGCGCGCCAACCGGCGCACCCGGGATCACTTCCACTGTCGTCGGTGCGGCCTCGCTGGGCCGGCCGACCACGTCGCCGGGGCCAACATCGCCATACGCGGGGCCACGGCGTGGGTATTCGTCAACATGCCCGACCCGGTCCCCGCATAGCGGGACCGGTAGATGTGCCCCGTGACCGCCCTGCCGTAGGGGGCAGTCGGGAGCATAAACGGAGCCCTTTCCGGACTGAGCCAACAAACTCGGTCCTTTAGGGCCGAGTAGTTGACTGGTCCATCCGTCCGTGGTGACGGATCTTGTTGCCGTTCCTCTCTGGGCCAATCAGCCCACTCCATGGCTTGGGCGGCGCACAGAGCCGACGAGCACGAGATATACGGAGGTACCAGTGAAGGCAATCGTCGCGACGGATCCGGCCGCGGAAGCAGCCGGGATCACACTCGCGGAGCGGCCTGAGCCGACGCCGGCGATCAACGACGTCGTCGTTGAAGTCCATGCGTCGGGCTTCGTCCCCGCGGAGTGGGAGTGGCCCTCGACGTGGGTCGATCGCGCCGGTCGCGATCGAGCCCAGGCGATCATCGGCCACGAGTTCGCCGGAGTGGTCACCTCCCTCGGCTACGGCACGACGGGGCTCTCGCTGGGACAGCGGGTGTTCGGGATCACGGACTGGCACCGCGATGGAACCCTGGCCGAGTACGCGGCCGTGGAGGCACGCAACCTGGCGCCGCTGCCGGGGAACGTCGACTTCACGGTGGGTGCGAGCCTGCCGATCTCCGGCCTGACCGCGTGGCAAGGTCTGTTCCAGCACGGTCGTCTTCAGGCGGGGCAGAGCGTCCTCGCACACGGCGCCGCCGGCGCAGTCGGGTCCGTGGTTACGCAGCTCGCCCGGGAGTTCGGCGCCTACGTCATCGGTACCGGGCGGGCGGCGGACCGCCAGGCGGCGCTCGACTTCGGCGCGAACGAGTTCCTCGACCTCGCCACCGAGGATCTCGACGACATCGGCGGGGTCGACGTGGTCTTCGATGTCATCGGCGCTGACATCCAAAGGCGCTCGGCGAGAATCATCCGGCCTGGCGGGACGCTGGTGTCGGTGGTCGGGCCTGTTGAGACTCGCCCTGTCGACGGCTTGGCGGTCGACTTCGTCGTCGAGTCCGTTCCGAGTCAGCTGGTGGAGATCGTCGACCGGGTGCGGGACGGGCGCCTTCGCACGCACATCGGAACCGTCGCGACCCTCGACGACGCCGTCCCTGCGCTCAACCCGACCGAGCGGCGCAAGGGCAAGACCGTCATTCGCGTGCGCCCCTGAGCGAGTACGGCGTGCAGGGTCTCCTCGACCTCTCGCTGGACCCCCTCACCCACCGGACGCCCGGCCTCCGCCGCCAGCCGCCGCGCCTGCCGGCCGAGCGTGCCGATCACCTCGCTCTGCCGGCGGATGAGCCGACGCAGCTGCGGACCGTCCAGTTCGCGATGCGCCCGGCGCAGCTCCTCGCCCAGGTCCAGCAGCGGCTGGACCTCCTCCGGCCGTCGGCGTACGAGCAGATTGCCGACCCACGCGGCGAGGCTCGGGCGCCGCAGCGCACCGATCTCCTTGGCGAGGGCCTGATCACCGGCCTTGCGGGCCTCCAGGGCGCGGCGGTCACGGGCGGCGACGAACTCCTCCGGCCGCAGCCCGTACAGCTCGTCGGCGACGGGGTCCAGGTCCACCAGCGTCCCTCTCGACGGCCACCTCGGCGACGGAATCCAAGTTTCTCGCTCTGTGGGGTTCATGTGCCTCATGCAGGACTCTGTGCCCTATGCAGGGTTCATGATCCCTGACGTGCCGCGCCGCCCTGACGTCCGGTGCCGCCCGGATGACCCCGGCTTCGGCCGGAACCGGGAACCCGAGGAGGCCTTCCGCGCCCTGGCCCGCTGCCACAGGCGCGCCCGCAGCGGCCGCCGGGGCCGGTCAGGCGTAGAGGCCAGGCGTGGAGGCCGGGCATGGAGAGGCGGCCCGGCTCACCCGTTCGGAGGACCGTCCGGCTTGCCGTGCCGTCGCGCCGATCCCGGGGCCACATGATGCGGGCATGCCCCCGGCCCGCCCACAGATCCGCTGCCCGGCCGGCCCGCCGGCCCGTCCCGCGGCCGCCCGCCGGAGCCCGCCGCGCCCTGCGACCCGTGCGTACGGTCACTCGGGCCGGGCCACGCGAAGGCAAACGTGAACGCAAACGACCGGCCGGGCGTCGGAGCGGGCGCGCAGGTGGACGGCGAGGTGGACGGCGGTCACCGGAACGCGACCAAAATTGCATCGCTCGTTTTCTTGAATCACTCGTGTTTATGAGGGTAGGTTCGGCCTCATGACCGCCTCCCCGACCCCGACCACCGCCGAAGAGCTCCGCGGTGCCGGCCTGCGCGTGACGGCAGCCCGCGTCGCGCTGCTGGAGACCGTCCGGGCGGGCGACCACCTCGGCGTCGAGGCGATCGCCTCCGGGGTACGCAACCGCGTGGGCCACATCTCCCTGCAAGCCGTCTACGAGGCCCTCCACGCCCTCACCGCGGCGGGCCTGGTCCGCCGTATCGAGCCGGCCGGTCACCCGGCCCGGTACGAGGGACGCGTGGGGGACAACCATCACCACATCGTGTGCCGGTCGTGCGGTGCCGTGGCCGACGTCGACTGCGCGGTCGGCGACGCGCCCTGTCTTACCGCATCCGACGACCGCGGCTTCGCCATCGACGAGGCCGAGGTCGTCTACTGGGGCATGTGCCCCGACTGTTCCACCGGCCGCAGTTCCTGAGCACCGAGTTCCGCACAGTTCGGAAGGATTGCCATGACTGAGAACCACGACGCGATCGTCGCAGACGCGAAGGCGGAGGGGGCGAGCGGCGGCTGCCCCGTCGCCCATGACCGGGCCCTGCACCCGACCCAGGGCGGTGGCAACCGCCAGTGGTGGCCGGAGCGGATCAACCTGAAGATCCTTGCCAAGAACCCGCCCGTGACGAACCCGCTCGGTGAGGAGTTCGACTACGCCGAGGCCTTCCAGAGCCTGGACCTTCCGGCCGTGAAGCGGGACATCGCCGAGGTGCTCACCACCTCGCAGGACTGGTGGCCCGCCGACTTCGGCCACTACGGCCCGCTGATCATCCGTATGGCCTGGCACAGCGCGGGCACCTACCGCATCAGCGACGGCCGCGGCGGCGCCGGCGCCGGTCAGCAGCGCTTCGCCCCGCTGAACAGCTGGCCGGACAACGCCAACCTGGACAAGGCCCGCCGCCTGCTGTGGCCGGTGAAGAAGAAGTACGGCCAGAAGATCTCCTGGGCCGACCTGATGATCCTCGCCGGCAACGTGGCGCTGGAGACCATGGGCTTCGACACCTTCGGCTTCGGCGGTGGCCGCGCAGACGTCTGGGAGGCGGAGGAGGACGTCTACTGGGGTCCCGAGACCACCTGGCTGGACGACAAGCGCTACACCGGCGACCGCGAGCTGGAGAACCCGCTCGGCGCCGTCCAGATGGGTCTGATCTACGTCAACCCCGAGGGCCCCAACGGCAACCCGGACCCGCTGGCCGCGGCCCGCGACATCCGTGAGACCTTCCGCCGCATGGCGATGAACGACGAGGAGACCGTCGCGCTGATCGCCGGCGGCCACACCTTCGGCAAGACCCACGGCGCCGGCCCCGCCGACGCGGTCGGCGCCGACCCCGAGGCCGCCGGCCTCGAGGAGCAGGGCCTCGGCTGGAAGAGCAGCTACGGCACCGGCAAGGGCGCGGACGCCATCACCTCCGGCCTCGAGGTGACCTGGACCGCCACGCCGACCCAGTGGGACAACGGCTTCTTCGACATCCTCTTCGGCTACGAGTGGGAGCTGACCGAGTCCCCGGCCGGCGCCAAGCAGTGGGTGGCCAAGGACGCCGAGGCGATCGTCCCCGACCCGCAGGACCCGTCGAAGAAGCGTCTCCCGACGATGCTCACCACCGACCTGTCGCTGCGCTTCGACCCGATCTACGAGCCGATCTCCCGCCGGTTCCACGAGAACCCGCAGGAGTTCGCGGACGCCTTCGCCCGCGCCTGGTACAAGCTCACCCACCGTGACATGGGCCCGAAGTCGCTGTACCTCGGCCCGGAGGTCCCGGCGGAGACCCTGATCTGGCAGGACCCGCTGCCGGAGCGCGAGGGCGAGCTGATCGACGACGCCGACATCGCGGCCCTGAAGACCAAGCTGCTCGGCTCCGGTCTTTCGGTGTCCCAGCTGGTCACCACCGCCTGGGCGTCCGCCTCCACCTTCCGCGGCAGCGACAAGCGCGGCGGCGCCAACGGCGCCCGCATCCGACTGCAGCCGCAGCGCGGCTGGGAGGTCAACGAGCCCGACGAGCTGGCCCAGGTGCTGCGCACCCTCGAAGGCATCCAGCAGGAGTTCAACGCCTCCTCCGGCGCCAAGAAGGTCTCCCTCGCGGACCTCATCGTCCTCGGCGGTGTCGCCGCGGTCGAGAAGGCCGCCAAGGAGGGCGGATTCGAGGTGCAGGTGCCCTTCACCGCGGGCCGCGTGGACGCGACCGAGGAGCACACCGACGCCGAGTCCTTCGAGGCGCTGGAGCCGACCGCGGACGGCTTCCGCAACTACCTCGGCAAGGGCAACCGCCTGCCGGCCGAGTACCTGCTGGTCGACAAGGCGAACCTGCTGACCCTGAGCGCCCCCGAGATGACGGTGCTCGTCGGTGGTCTGCGCGTCCTCGGCGCCAACCACCAGCAGTCGCAGCTCGGCGTCCTCACCAAGACGCCCGGCGTCCTCACCAACGACTTCTTCGTCAACCTGCTCGACATGGGCACGACCTGGAAGTCGACCTCCCAGGACCAGACCACGTTCGAGGGCCGTGACGCCGTCACGGGCGAGCTGAAGTGGGCCGGCAGCCGCGCCGACCTCGTCTTCGGCTCCAACTCCGAGCTGCGCGCCCTCGCCGAGGTCTACGCGAGCGACGACGCGAAGGAGAAGTTCGTGAAGGACTTCGTCGCGGCGTGGGACAAGGTCATGAACCTGGACCGGTTCGACCTGGTCTGAGTACGGCCATGAGGCTGGTCTGAGTACGGCCATGAGGGCGTCCGGTCCGACCTGTACGGGTCGGGCCGGACGCCCTCGTCGTACGCCGGGGGCGGTTCTGCCGTGCACAGAACTGTCACAGATGATCCACAACGGTCACAGCCGATCCACAGCGGAAACCCGGCGTCCCCCGACCCTGTCTCCCTCGGCGAGCATCGGCAGGGAGCCGGTCGAACCACCGGAATCGGGGGACCTCATGCACCACCGCAACACCATCCGCCTCGCCGCGTCGGCGACGGCAGTGATCGCCGCCGCGCTGTCGCTCACGGCATGCGGGCCGGGAGGCGGCGACGGGGCCGCCAAGACGTCCTCCCCGACCCCGGCTGCCGGCACCGCCTCCGGCACTGCCACCGCCGCGCGTCCCACCGCCACGCCGCCGTCGACCTCGGGATCCTCCGGCGGCACGTCGACGGCGCCGAGCGCCGCGGTCTCTCCGGCGTCCGACACCTCGGCCGGCTCGGCGTCGACATGTCCGGTGTCGGCTGTGCAGGCGACGGCCCTGCAGGGGCCCGACAACCGGGTGGGCACCGGCACCGGCACGGCGCTCATCGAGTTCACCAACGTCTCCGGACACGCCTGCGTCCTGCAGGGCCACCCCTCGGTGGCCGGTGCGGGCAACGGTTCCCCCGAGCACAACAGACCCCTGAAGGTGACCCCCAAGGGTCTCGCCTCGCCGGTGCGCCTCGCGCCGGGCGGCAAGGCCTGGGTGAAGCTGACCTTCGTCCAGGTCGAGGGCGAGGGCGACGGCTACTGCGTCTCCGGCGCCAAGCCCGCGGTCTACCCGACGCTCGTGGTCGGCCTGTCCGGCTCGGGCGCGCACCAAGTCGCCCTGTCCGACGGTGAGTTCGCCGAGTGCGACAACACCGTCACCGCGACCGCGGTCTCGGCGGCGAAGCCGGCCTGACCGGCACGTGACCGGCGGGCGGCCGTCTCCGGGTGCGCCCCGGTGCTGCCGCCCGCCTGCCGCGGGGCTCGCACGTCCCCAGCCGAGCAGCGGCGGGGGCGCGCAAGCCCAGTACGGCGTGGCGAGGGGGGCCTCGATGACGCAGTGACCGAGCACCACCGCGCGGGCCTGCGCGTACTTCTCGTCCAGGCCGGCGGAGGGGGCGCCCAGCGGCGACACCTTGGTCTCTCGGCGGCGTCCACTTCGGCTTGCGTGGCCTTCTCGGCGGCGTTCGGTGTGAGTGCGTGCTCTGGGTGAGTTCACCGATGCGGGTCGCCGCGCGGGCGGCGGACGCCGTCCCGGTGGAATCGCCGGCCTTGGCGGCGCCCGTCCTGGCGACGCAAGCGGCAAGCGGGCACCCGGAACGCGCCCGGCTCCGGCGGAACTCGTACGAGCGCGTAGGAGAGCGAGCCGTCGGCCAGTCCTGAAACCCTTTTCCTGGGCGGCAGTTCGCGCAAGGACCTGTGCAAGAGGCCACTTGGACAGGGAAATTGCAACTTCGACATGGCTCGCAGAGGCAGCTACCTTTACCTGGCCTTCAGTGGTCGCCACGGTCGCACTGGGCCAGCCGCGACGGGATGAGTCGGTCGCAGCCCCAACCAGGGAGAGACGCATGCCCCATCTTGCTCTGTACACATTCGGCGTCCTGAAGTCACCTCTCGCCGATCCCGCACCTCTCACGCGCGAGTTCTACGACATTGGTGAGGCCGTCTACCGGAAGATGAGTCAGCACCCCGGATATCTCGCTCGTGCTGAAGCGGCAGACGGTGACCGGGGCATGCTCTTCGAGGCGGACTGGGGTGCATGGGGAGAGTTCGCCGTACCGACGTGGTACGACAAGGGCCGTACGGTGGAAACCACCGCCCTGGCCGCGACCCTCTCGCTCTGGACCGACCTGCGCCCCGCCTTCGACGCCGTCTACGCCGGTCTGCACCGTGAGGCGCTGAACAGGCGTTACGACTGGTTCGAGAGGACAGGGCACCCGAATTACGTGTTCTGGTGGGTCTCCGACGGCGTGATACCCACCTGGCGGGACGGGGTTACCAGGCTGGAGTACCTCCACGACCACGGCTCCGCGCCGCACGCCTTCACCTTCCACGACTCGTTCACCCCGGACGGAACTCCGACCAGGATCAAAGGCATCGGGCCGAAGAGCGACCAGGTTCACTGACAAGGAAGCCTGAACGACTGGATTCGCTGTCAAACGCCCAACAGCAACCCCGGCACGATGACCATCTCCAACAACGCGAGCATCGACAACACCGAGCGCAATTTCGCCTTCGACGCGGGTACTTCGGTGTTCCGCAACGACACCTCCTGCCGCTTGGCCGTCAGCGGCTCGAACGACAAGATCTCCGGTGACTCCGACAGCTCCGACCAGTTCCGGACCGGTACGAACGGCTCCCGCTGCTCCTCGTACTCGGGAGCCCTCGGCTGGTCCTTCGCCTCGGACGGGCACCTCGTGGTGACCTTCGGCGGGACCGTCGTGACGCCGTAGTCGCGGCCCAGTGCACCACGGTCTCCCGGCGGGACGCCCCTTGCGGTGGCGTCCCGCGTGCCGTCAGACCTTCGGACGCGGCTCGCCCGGATCCAGCGCCGAGAGTTTGTCCGGGTTCGTGACAAGGTACACCTCTCGGACCTGCGCGCCGTCCGGGTCGAGGTCCATGACCATCACCGCGTGCGGGGCGCCGTCCTCGAACACCACCACGGCCGCGTCGCCGTTGACGTCCCGGTGCTGGAACTCCAGCCCCGCCGCCGCACGCGCGGCGTACCCGGTCAGCGCCCGTGCGACCTTGTCCCGCCCGCGGATCGGCCGTGGTGCCGCCTGCGCCTTGGCGCCGCCGTCCGTCCACAGCGTGGCCTCGGGAGCCAGGATCTCCAGTAGCGCCCCGAGATCCCCGCCGAGCGCGGCGGCCACGAACCGTTCCGTCGCCTGCCGCCGGACCCGGGGATGGGCCTGGTAGCGGGGGCGCCTGGCGCGCACATGGGACCGGGCGCGGTGCGCGAGCTGCCGTACGGCCGCGGGGCTGCGGCCGAGGACGTCCGCGATCTCGGTGTGTGCGTAGCCGAACACCTCGTGCAGGACGAACACCGCCCGCTCCAGCGGGGTCAGGGTCTCCAACACGATCAGCATGGCCAGCGACACGGACTCGGTGCGCACCGCGCCCTCGGACGCGTCCTCGCCGGCCGCCGGGCCGGAAGGGCCGTCGGTGAGCAAGGGTTCCGGCAGCCACGGCCCCACGTAGGTCTCGCGCCGCCGGGCGATCCGTGCCCGCCGTGCGAGCGCGTGCCGCACGGTGATCCGCACGAGGTAGGCCCGCGGATGCTCGACCTGCGCCGCCTTCCCTGTGTTCCCGGCACCCGCACGCCCCGCCCAGGACAGCCAGGTCTCCTGCAGCACGTCCTCGGCGTCGGTGACGGTGCCCAGCATGTTGTACGCCACCGCGAACAGCAGCTCGCGGTGGTCGAGGAACGCCTGCGTGGCGGTGTCCGCCCCCGTCGGCGTCCGGCTGTCGGCCATGGCATCTCCTCACGACGTCTGCCCACCCAGAGGGGCCGGGGCCCCGGAGTGTGACATCGGGGGTGGATGTGTGCCGTAGGTCTCATCCTGCACCCGCGCTGTCACACCTGCCGCCCTTCCGGCCCTCTGGGTCCACGGCAGCAGCGCCATCGCAGCGAAGGCCGAACAGAAGCGAAGGCCGAACAGAGAGGCAGGGCAGCCCATGCGACTCGTCGTCTTCGGCGCCAACGGGCCGACCGGACGGCAGGTCACCGAGCAGGCGACCGCCGCCGGACACAGCGTCACCGCCGTGACCCGTCACCCCGCCGACTTCCCGCTCGATCATCCCCGTCTGCGGGTCGCGGAGGCCGACGTCCTGCAGGCGGGGGCGGTCGGCCGGGTCGTCGCCGGCCACGACGCGGTGATCTCCACGCTCGGCGTCCCCTACGGCCGGGCCCCGGTCACCGTGTACTCGACCGGCCTCACCCACATCACCCGGGCCATGACCCGGCACGGCGTCCGGCGCCTGGTGTGCGTCACCTCCACCGTCCTGTCCGACGGGCCCGCACCCGGCGAAGGCGTCTTCTTCCGGAAGGTGCTCGAGCCCTTCTTCGTGCGGGTCATCGGGCGAACCGTCTACGACGACATGCGCCGCATGGAGGAGATCGTGCGCGCGAGCGGTCACGACTGGACGGTGCTCCGGCCCGCCGGTCTCTTCGACACGGCCGAGGTCAGCGACTACCGGCTGGCGCCCGGCCGGCTGCCCGGGCGGTTCACCTCCCGAGCCGACCTCGCGCATGCGCTGGTGCGCGAGGCCGTCACCGAGGGGCATGCGCGCGCCTTTCTCGACGTGCGCACCACCGACGGCACCCCGCGCTTCCTCGACCTCGTCAAGAAGGAGGGGTTCGGCAGGTGAACGCGCCGGTCAGGAGGGCCAGCCCCCGTAGGGGACGGTGATCAGCTCCAGGGCGTGGCCCGCCGGATCCAGGAAGTACACGCCGCGCCCGCCGTCGTTGTGGTTGATCGTGCCGGGCTGTCGCCGGTGCGGGTCGGCCCAGTGTGCGATGCCGTGCTCGACGATCCGCGCGTACGCGGCGTCGAACTCCTCCTCGGAGACCAGGAAGGCGTAGTGCTGGGGGGTGATGTGTTCCTCGGGGATGGTGGCGAAGTCCAGGGTGACTCCGTTCGCGAGGGCGACAGCGACGAACGGGCCCCATTCCGCGGTGATCTCGAGACCGAGCAGCCCGCTGAAGAACTCGGCGGACTCCCGGTTGTCCCGGGCATGGACGATGGTGTGGTTGAACTGAACCGACAAGGAATGCCTCCACGGCATGTCCTGGCACCTCCATGCCTCACCCGGCCGGTGACCGGCACGCGATGCCGCGAACGATCATAAACGGGGGCAAGGCGGCGTGTCGACGGCGATGGCCCGCGTGTTCCACCGGCCGCCGTGAGGCGCCCGGTGGGTCACGTACCCGCCGGTGAGTGTCAACGCCACCGGAGATTCGGCGAGTTCGTCGGCGGGGGCGTGCACGGGGTCCACGGCCGGCGCGGTGAGGTCGGCCACCGGGACCACTCGTCGGTGCCGTCGCAGCGGGTGTACCCGGTGTGCGGCGGCTGCAGGCAGGCCGTGACCCCCAACTCGGCGAAGCCGGGGAGCAGTTCGTCCGGAGCGGTCTCGATGTGCTCGATCCGGTGGGCACCGTGCCCCCTCGGCCCGAGAGCGGCGACGGTGTCCAGGGCATGCCGTTCGGCCGCGTCCCCGTTGGCGTGGGTGGCGGTGCGGACGCCGGCCGTGTGCAGGGTGCGGACGGCCTCGGCGTAGGCGTGCGGATCCGGCCAGAACGCGGCGCGGCAGCGGGCATGCGGAGCAACTCCTGTACGGCAAGGGGGCGTTCGGGTCACCCCCTCGATGCGGTGACCGCGGCCGGTGCGGTGTCCTGGCCGGGAGCGGTGTCCTCGCCGGCCGGGACGGCGTCGTCACCGGGTTCGGTGGCGAACCGGGCGTAGACGTCCGGGCGGGAGCGGCGCAGCCACCGGGCCAGCGGCAGGCCGAGGGCGAAGACGGCCGGCGCCACGACGACGAGCAGCACGTTCACGGTCGCGGACGCGCCGGTGAACAGGTCGATGTGGGTCACGACCAGCACGATCGCGGTCGCCAGCAGAACGGTGGCGAGCACCGGTGCCACCACCGTGCGCACGGCTCCCTCGGTGTGGCGCACCCGCCGGAAGTAGCACGGCACGGCGATCGCGGCGAGCAGCTGCAGCAGCAACAGGCCGATCATGCCCGGGGTGTTCACCCACAGCAGCAGTTGCTGGTACGGGTCGGCGTGCGCGGCCCAGAACGCGAGGACGACCACGGCGCCGAGGACGGTCTGGGCGACGCCGGCGACGTACGGGGAGCGGTGGCGCGGGTGGATCCGGCCGAGGCTGCCGGGCAGTACGCCCTCCTCGGCCAGCGCGAGGACATAGCGGTTGATGGCGTTGTGGAAGGCGAGGAGGCAGGCGATGACGCTGGTGACGATGAAGAGGTGCATCAGGTCGGCGGCCCGGCCGCCCACGTAGGTGCTGATCGCGGTGAAGAACAGGCCCGCCGGATCCTTGCCGGCCGCGCGCACCACCTGGTCGTCGCCGAAGGCCTGGACGGCGATCCAGACGACGAACGCGTAGAACAGGCCGAGGAATCCGATGGCCAGATAGGTGGCGCGCGGGACCGTGCGGCCGGGGTCGCGGGCCTCGCGGCGGTAGATGACCGTCGACTCGAATCCGGTGAACGCGGCGAAGGCGAAGGCGAGTACGGCCGCCATGCCCGGCACGAGCACATGGGCGGGCGCCAGTGCGGCGAGCGACAGCCCATGGGCGCCGCCCCTCACCAGCACCCCGCCGGCGAGCAGCACGAGTATGCCGGTCTCGCAGACCAGCAGCACGCCGAGGACCTTGGCGCCGAAGTCGATCGAGCGGTAGCCGCCGTAGCCGATCAGCAGCAGTCCGGCCAGGGAGACCGGCAGCCAGGGCACGGCGACGCCGACGAGGGTGTGCAGGGTGTCGCGTGTGGTCGTGGCGAGCAGGCCATAGACGCCGATCTCCATGCCGTTGTAGCCGGTCAGTGCCAGCAGGGCGGCGCCGATGCCGACCGGGCGGCCCAGGCCGCCCGTGATGTAGGCGTAGAAGGCGCCGCCGCTGGTCACATGGCGGCTCATGGTGGTGAAGCCGACGGCGAAGACGGCGAGGGTCACCCCGGCGAGGAGATAGCCGACGGGCGCGCCGATGCCGCCCAGCAGGATCGCGAGCGGTGCGACCCCGGCCATGACGGTCAGGGGAGCGGCGGCGGAGACGACGAAGAAGGCGATGTCGGTGGTGCCGAGGGAACCGGACCGGAGCGTCGCCGTGCCGGACGGCGCTCGCTGCTCCGGGGGAACGGCGGGGGACACGGACATACGGGGAGCCCTTCTGGCGGCGGAGGGGAGGGGGTTCCCGGTGGTGGGGCAGCCGAAGCCGCATACCTAAAGGCTTGACTCTGTTGGCGATCTTGTGAGGGTCAGCTGGTGGCGGTGCAGAGGGCGTGGAAGTGGCTGGGCGCCCGCTGCTTTCGGGTCGGACTGGCGATC